>NZ_CP089979.1:300000-410000 GCF_021389935.1 Fulvivirga ligni | reverse complement strand
TGAGAAATAGCTCGTACTCCCCGAAATGCTTTTAGGAGCAGCGTGGAGGTTTATTCTAATAGAGGTAGAGCTACCAATAGGACTAGGGGGAGTCACATCCTACCAAATCCTGATGAACTCCGAATGCTATTAGATTTACTCTGCAGTGAGGGCAAGGGTGCTAAGGTCCTTGTCCGAAAGGGAAAGAACCCGGATCAACAGCTAAGGTCCCAAAATGTATACTAAGTTGAACTAAGGTCGTTCAGTTGCCGAGACAGCCAGGATGTTGGCTTGGAAGCAGCCATTCATTTAAAGAGTGCGTAACAGCTCACTGGTCGAGCGACAGAGCATCGATGATAATCGGGCATAAAGTATACTACCGAAGCTTTGGATTTGTCCTTATGGACAAGTGGTAGGGGAGCATTCCATCAGCGGCGAAGGTGTGGCGTAAGCCATGTTGGAGCGGATGGAAAAGCAAATGTAGGCATAAGTAACGATAAGGCGGGTGAGAAACCCGCCCACCGATAGACTAAGGTTTCCTGATCAACGCTAATCGGATCAGGGTTAGTCGGGACCTAAGGCGAACCCGAAGGGGGTAGTCGATGGACCATGGGTTAATATTCCCATACTACCGTTAACAGTGATGGAGTGACGGAGTAGTGAAAGGCTCGCGTACTGACGGAATAGTACGTTAAAGGGTGTAGGTATTGACGATATAGGCAAATCCGTATTGTTAGCTGAACCTGATAGTACCACAATCCTTCGGGAGCGTGGATAGTAGCCCTAATCAGACTTCCAAGAAAAACTTCTAAACTTATGTTAATGGTACCCGTACCGCAAACCGACACAGGTAGTCAAGGAGAGAATCCTGAGGTGCTCGAGTGATTCGTGGCTAAGGAACTAGGCAAAATGGCCCTGTAACTTCGGGAGAAGGGGCGCCTCCTCTGTTTCGGCAGAGAGGCCGCAGTGAAAAGATCCAGGCGACTGTTTAGCAAAAACACATGGCTATGCGAAATCGAAAGATGATGTATATGGCCTGACACCTGCCCGGTGCTGGAAGGTTAAGGGGGGATGTTATCCTTCGGGAGAAGCATTGAACTGAAGCCCCAGTAAACGGCGGCCGTAACTATAACGGTCCTAAGGTAGCGAAATTCCTTGTCGGGTAAGTTCCGACCTGCACGAATGGTGCAACGATCTGGATACTGTCTCGGCCACGAGCTCGGTGAAATTGTAGTAGCGGTGAAGATGCCGCTTACCCGCAACGGGACGGAAAGACCCCATGAACCTTTACTATAGCTTAACATTGACATTGTGTAAATGATGTGTAGGATAGGTGGGAGACTTTGAAGCTGTGTCGCCAGGCATGGTGGAGTCATTGTTGAAATACCACCCTTTATTTACGTGATGCCTAATCTGTTTACAGAGACAGTGTTTGGTGGGTAGTTTGACTGGGGTGGTCGCCTCCAAAAGAGTAACGGAGGCTTTCAAAGGTTCCCTCAGCACGCTTGGTAACCGTGCGAAGAGCGCAATAGCATAAGGGAGCTTGACTGTGAGACCAACAAGTCGATCAGGGTCGAAAGACGGATATAGTGATCCGGTGGTTCCGTATGGAAGGGCCATCGCTCAAAGGATAAAAGGTACTCTGGGGATAACAGGCTGATCTCCCCCAAGAGCTCACATCGACGGGGAGGTTTGGCACCTCGATGTCGGCTCGTCACATCCTGGGGCTGGAGAAGGTCCCAAGGGTTGGGCTGTTCGCCCATTAAAGTGGCACGCGAGCTGGGTTCAGAACGTCGTGAGACAGTTCGGTCCCTATCTGTTGTGGGCGTAAGAAATTTGCGAGGATCTGTCCTTAGTACGAGAGGACCGGGATGGACTAACCTCTGGTGTACCGGTTGTGGTGTCAGCTGCATTGCCGGGTAGCTATGTTGGGAAGGGATAAGCGCTGAAAGCATCTAAGCGCGAAACCCACCTCAAGATGAGATTTCTTTATAAGGGACGTTAGAGACGATAACGTTGATAGGCTGCAGGTGTAAAGACAGGAATGTCAAAGCTGAGCAGTACTAATTACCCGTAAACTTTCTCTAGGGCCATTGGCCTTACCGAACAAGTTCGAGTTCTTAATTCTTTCATAATACTGTCAAAAATATTTAAGATTTTATGGTGACTCTAGCGTAGGTGTCCACCTCTTTCCATTCCGAACAGAGAAGTTAAGCCCTACAGCGCCAATGGTACTGCAATAACATGTGGGAGAGTAGGTCGTTGCCAGTTTTTATCAAAACCCTTACTAGCTTTAGTAAGGGTTTTTTTGTTTATACTCTTCAGATATTATAGTGCATTCATATCTGTTCCTTTCTTAAAAGATAACTATAGGATAATATCTACCCTAAGATTTAATTTATAGGATCGTCAAAGAGTGCCCATAAGCTTTACGGGCATAACGTTATATAGTAAATATATTGGGGTCAGACTGTGGCCCAAGGTAGTATATAGATTTTACGTTCTGACCTAGTTAGATGTATTATCTTTAAGTTTTAGCCAACCGAGACGGTGGTCATATCACTTTCATCAAAATATTGATTGTAGGTTTCTTTTAGATCTTCTAGAGTAATACTCTGAATGGTTGATATATGGTTCTCATAGAAGTCATAATCTAGACCATACATATGAATGTTCTTAAATTTACTAATTAATGAAAATGGAGTAGTAATACCAGATTGAAATGAGCCGATTAGATGTTGCTTAACCGTATCTAGCTCATCTAATGTGATTAGATTATTTTTCAGGTCCAGTATCTCTTTGTTGATTTGATATAAGGAGTCTTCTACTGATTCTTTGATAACATCGGAGGCTATGATTAGATAGCTATCATACTGCAAGTTGACCAAGCTGGAATAGATACCATAAGTATAACCTTTGTCCTCTCTAATGTTCTTCATTAATCGTGAACCGAAATAGCCGCCCAGAATATGGTTAGCTATATATACCTTATGATAATCTGGGTTTGTTTTTGGAATGAATCTTTTACCAACACGTATAGATGTCTGAACTGAACTGTCAATTGCGTTGCTATACGTTTTGGTAGATTGAATTTTAAAGTCCTTAAAGGGTTTGAAATCAGCTATGCTATTTTGATAATCCTTGAATGTTGATTCCAAAACTGGCAGGAGTCCCGCCACATCACCTGACATTAGAAGCTCAAAATTCTGAAGATTGAGCTGATAGAATTCTTTAATATCCTGTATGGTGACATTCTCTAGATCCTCAATAGTAATGAGCTTACCGTATGGGTTATCATTACCATAAAGCGAATTTCTAAAGTGCTTACTGGCCTGAACATTGTTTTTCTTCTGTTGTGTCTTCAGATTTTGAATGTGAAGGCGTTTTAACGAATCAAATTCATTCTCAGGAAAAACCGGTGACATCAATATCTCCTTAAGATAAGGTAAGAGTTGATGTATATGCTTGGATAAACAAAGAAGGCCAATAGAAGGAGCGTCGAAGGATGGATTGACCTGTAGTTGTGCTCCATAATAGGCAAGGGCATTAGCTATTTCTCTACTGTTATAGCTAAGTGTTCCTTCTTTTAAAAAATAGAGACAGAGCATGGAAGTTCCAGGCTTTATCTCGTAATAATTACCACCTGTTGGAAATAAAACTTCAAGTTTAACAACAGGTTGGGTTGATGAATTTATGCTATAAATATGAAGTCCATTGTTAAAAACAATGGACTCTACTTCTTTAACCTTTACTGCAGATAGTTTCTGCAATAAAGGAGCTTGATGTCTGTTTAACAAATTAATATCTTTTAGCCTCTATCCGCGTCTGCTTGATCAAAGTTAAATAATAGCGTGAATCTTAATGTTTCAGCTAATGGATGTTCTTGTTGTTGAGGTACCAGGTAAGCAAAATCAATTCCGAATACCTGATATCTAAAACCTAATCCAATAGTTAAATATTTTCTATTTCCTTTTTCTTTGGCTTCGTAGAAATATCCTGCTCTGGCTGCGAATGTTTTGTTATACCAATATTCGGCTCCAGCAGATAGTGTCACCTCCTGTATCTCTTCGCTGAAGCCACCAGGAGCATCACCGAATGAACCAAAAATTCCACTTAATAATGTTTTATCTCTGTCACTACCATCTGGCTGAGGACTTGGAACAAGAAGCTTATTAAAGTCAAGACCAAAGGTAAGCGTGTTATATGGATCCAGATTCGTAGTGAATGCTCCTCCTAACCTTAAGTTGGTAGGGATGAAGTCCTTATTATCTTCGTCTGAATAAGTGATTTTTGACCCGATATTTGATATTACCGCGGCTAATGAAAGGCTATTATTGCTTCCACTTGAGATAAGATCTTTATTGTAATAAACAGCAATATCTGCGGCAACACTAGTTCCTGGCTGTGCATCTGCACTACCTGTGGTATAACTACCAGTTAGATTAGAGTGAATGAACTTACCAACCACCCCGATACTTAAATTTTGAGTCAGCAATCTTGAATATGTTGCATCGACAGCAAACTCTTTAGGTTTGAAGTCTCCAACGTCAGTACCACTATCATCTGTGAAGTAAATTTGTCCCAGATTAAAATATTTTAAGGATAGGCCCACGGCTTGATCATCAGCAAACTTATAATATCCCGATAAGTAGGATATAGACATATCATTAATGATTTTACCTAACCATGGAGTGTAGGATAAAGCAAAACCAATGTCATTCTCAATGAACACTAATTTTGCAGGGTTCCAATAAGCTGAATTGGCATCTGCTGAAGTTGCAGCTCCAACATCTCCCATACCACCAGCACGAGCGTCTGGGGTGATAGTCATGAACGGAACAGCAGTATTTATAACTTTTCTAGTAGTATCAGATCCGGTTAGGGTCCCAGGGTTAGTAACAGGGCCTTGGGCCTTAGTTATGCTAAAAATCATGCAGCAAAGCGCAGCTAATACTGATGACTTTAAGACTTGCGTTGATGTATACTTCATAATATGACGATATTAACAAATATAGTTAATTAATGAGAATAAGTTTTTGGTATGTATGATTTTTGGCCCCATCTAACAGTGAACGAACAGTGAGCTTATAGATGTATAATCCTTCCAGAATTTTTTCTCCAAATGTGTTATTTCCGTCCCATTGGTAGAGTGTTACGTTACCTGGAGCGTCTGAGATATTGAAGAATTGTTTTATTATGCCCTGGCCTTGTCTGTTTAAAATTTCAAGTTCTACCTCTAAATCTTCACCAACGCGATTATGCTCGAAGGAAAAGGTGGTGAAAGTCTGGAAAGGATTTGGAGAATTTTTCAGAGCTTTCAGTATCAGGGTGCCTTCTTCATTTACCGTAAAATCGATAGTTTTCTGATTGCTGTTATTATGGGTATCCCATGCCTTAAGAGTAAGGGTGTGTTTACCCGGGGTTAGGTTGATCATAGGGTATGATAACCACCCAGTTTGGTAAGTGTTTGGAGAAGCCATGTAATATTTATTCAAAATGATGGCATTTCCACCATCTAAAGTGGCGGTTATACTATTCTCTGCATTGTAGCCTGAAACATTAATTCCACTTTCATCACTTAGTTTCACTAGTAGTAATGTATTGGTGTTAACTGCGAGGTCTGACGTGTAGGTGCTATCTCCAAAATAAAGTTCTATTTCTGGCCCTTCCGTATCCGTAGTAATTACATCAGCTGATCCTCCTACTATAATATCTAGATCTCCACCTCCTGCATCTTTTTCGTAGCTGTCACTAACTGCATATAGACTGATTTTCCCGGTCTCTAATTGGTAAGAAATGCTTTTGGGAACGATGAACTCGGCTCTGAACCTTCCTTCGGAAGCTGTTGACTGACCCTGGAAAATGGCATTTTCCCTAGACTTGTAATTAAAAGGGCTACTTTCATTGCCCAGGGTCGTTAGAGTAGCTTCTTTATCAAGAACATTGATGAAGACATTTCCTGAAAATTCTGGGTCTTCCTGGCCCGTTTCGTCTAACACTGATCCGCTAATGTTTACCTTTTCGAGTGCATTCAATGTGTCTAGTACATCAGTACCATTTATGGAGGTGATGATGATGTCTTTTTGTGGGTAGTTCAATTTTAGTGAGGGATCTCCCAAGAGCACGAAGTTTCGGTTACCGATCTTATTGGCATCCACAGCCTCATCTGCACTTTCGTTTTTTGTTATCCGAATGATATCTCCTAACCGCGGATATTTACCCTCTTGCTTTTCGAAAACCGCATTATAGAAGGCCTTATTAAGCTCAAAGTTAGACGATGCATATACTGGTCGGCACGTGCTAATACTTGCAATGCCTCCTCTTCCTTCTGTAAGTAGAATTGTTTCTCCGCCGGATTTAATGGCACTCAGATCGTCATGACGACCAAATTCACATGTGGCGGTTACAAAAAGAGGTAATCTGTTTTTATTGGTCCAATTTTCAATTTGCGGGTTATACAAGATGTTTTCCTGGGCCCATGAGTTAGTTCCACCATGGCCGGTATAATTCATTATAAGTACTCCGCTCTTCACTGTTTCATCTATTGCTTTAATCATATCTGGAGAATTTCGTTCGGTTTGCGAAGAATTCTGCTGGTATGAATCGAGAAAAACTTTTACATAGTTGAATTTACTGTATGTAGTGTCCATAAAAGTGGCCAGGTCATTACTCTGACGAACATGGAGATTGTTGTCTCCATCATCAGCTACAAAGGCAACCTTATTTCTCCAGCTACCGAGAGTTTTATCAGATGAATAACTGATGATTTTATCAATAACATGTTTGGCTTCTTCAGGTGTTGTTGCTGGGATTCGTCCTATTCCAACCTCCATAGTGTGATTGCCTCCAGCTACTTCTGCCCACTCGCCTTCATCATCTTCCAGAAAACCATAAAAGTCATCGGAACAATAGGTCTGTAGGGGATAAAGCGAATTCCTTGACTCGTAGACTGGAACAAAATTCACGTTTCTATCATTGGTGTCCTTGTAATCATAAGTGCCCTTGCCTAGAAGAAGGACATATTTTAAGCCTTGATTTTTGTCATATAGATGCTTTATGAAATCTCTTATAGCGGAGACGTCTTGTTTTCCACTGCTAAACTCATTATAGATTTTTTCCAGCTCAACAACCGTGGTAGATAATTTATCCTGGGAGCTTCTGTGAGCCGCCAGTCTCATGGCCTGGCTCTTGAAATCGGAGTGAGTTATGATTAAAAAATCGGGGGTATTGAGAGCATGTAAATTTTGATTTTCCACTTTACTAACAAAGTTTGGAGCATCCAGGTTGGCAGGGTTGAATACCACGTATTCTTCAAACATGTTGTTAGTGCTTCCAAAAATAGCTTTGCCGTTGTTCAGTGAGTATTTCTGATTGCTGGCACTGTACGGTGATGAGACATTCAATATTAATGTCTGTTCTGAGCACCCGCTGACTTCAAAAGTGTTGCTTTCATTCTCAATGCTGCTTATAGATCTAAACAGCACTGGCTTTTCATTTAATACCAAGGCCCTTTTAAATTGAATATAAAATTCTTTGAGGTAGCCGTGAGCTCGCCCTGAGCTGTTTTCGTTGTATTGGTATTTAATATTTAAACTGCTTCCATTGATATGGGAAGCATCAATTGTATAAGTAGAGTAGTCTTCATTTCCCTTAACGGAATACCTATTAGGATTTCCTGTACTTGGAGTAAGAAAATTTGGAACGGGTGGCACTGTCTGTTTTCCAATTTCGGCTCCATTAGCAGAAATAGTAAAGCTGCTTTCTGCAAAAGATTGAACCATCACCGCAGAGGTCAGATAGGCAGGTGTCGTAGTTTTAAGCCCTGGAATATTATAGTTAAAGGTCTCAGATCGAATTTGTTTGTACCAATCTCGACCAGAGGATAGTAAGTTTGTTTTTTCCTCTTTATAATAAATGAAATCATCAAACTCTGTGATTTTACTGAAGTTATTACCTTCATTTTCAGCTGGAATTAGTCTTTTACCATTCTCAGATTTAATGGTGAGGTAATAGTAATTATGAGAAGAGTAAATATTCCGTGTATAGCTCAGCCCTTCGGATGAATAGGAAAAGGCATCGGGACCCTCTGCATAGAATATGATATAGTCATCAGAATTGAACTTTCCATCATTCTCTCCCTTTACCAGGATGCGATTCTCAACTAAATCAATTGGTCGCTCCGTACTGTTTTTCTGAGGGAGCATGCCTGCGCCATTGCCATAGATTGCTATTTTTTTAGGATCAATGGCATCCGGGTTAATGCCAATATCTTTTAGCTGATTATAGGTGATTTTATAAACTCCGTGTTGATCAATTTGAAATTTATACCAATCTCCTTTCTCTAAAACCGATGATTGTGCAAAGCAAAAGCTGTAAAAGCCAAAAAAAACTATGCTTAACGCATGAATATACTTCAACATGAAAAGGGCTGAATAATTTATCTTAACTCAACAAGATAATAAAATTAAACGTTTCCCGCTTAAACCTCTTTGTTACCCTGGAGTACGTTTTTGATTATAGACAATACAATATATATTACAATAATAAACGGTATTGCATAGAATTGAAATAAAACTATGCCTAACACACTTACTATAACTAGCAGAAACTGGAAAATATTGTCTTTTAGCTTCATAGACTTGAGTTTTAATGAAAATAACTCAATGGGGGCTACTAAAAGGAATGAAAACAATACCGTAATTACCAATAACACAGGTAGTGTAATAAAGTCTCTATAATCTGAGCTAACAAAAAAGGCTAGTGAAGAAATGAAAAGGGCGTTTGCAGGGGTAGGTAAACCTATGAAAACAGATGTTTGTCTATCATCAATATTAAATTTTGCTAACCTCAAAGCCGAAAATATTGCAATAATAAACGCCAGGTAAGGTAAGGCGAAATGCGGATCTTGTGCATCTATCAGGTAGTACATGATGGTGGCAGGAAGTACACCAAATGTGACCATATCAGCTAGTGAATCCAGCTCTTTACCAATGGGTGAGCTTACTTTTAATAGCCGTGCTACAAAACCATCAAGAAAATCAAATACAAGTGCTACCCAAATTAGATAGGTGGCGAAAACTATTTCTCCATTAGTAGCTTTAATGATACCAACGCATCCACACGCTAGATTGCTGGCAGTAAGTGTATTTGGAATATGTTTTTTAATATTCAATGTTCTAATTATTTAACGGCACAAAATGGATTGCTTTTTTTCTCTATTTCAATTGAAGTAGTTGGCCCATGACCTGGATACACGGTAAAATTATCATCAAGAGTAAATAGCTTCTGATGAATACTCTGAATTAAAGTTTCAAAATCTCCACCAGGAAGGTCGGTTCTGCCAATACTGCCTTGAAAAAGAACGTCACCACTTAGACAAATATGTTGGTCGTGATTAATGAATGCTATATGGCCTGGCGCATGACCCGGAACAAAGAGTACATCAAATTTATAGTTACCTATGTTCACCGAATCACCTTCTTCTAAATACTGATCTGCTTCTGTGCTTTCATAATGATTGAAACCGTAGGGAGGAGCATATGTCACTACCGCTCTTAAAGTAGGATCATCCTGCTTGTGAATGTAAAGATCCACATGGTAAGTATCCTTCACATATTTGTTGCCCAAAACATGATCAATATGGCAGTGTGTATTGAGTAGCTTTGATACCTTAAGATTGTTTTCTGTGATGAAATCTGATAATTCCTTTCTTTCGTAGTCTTCATAACATCCGGGGTCCACAATTGCACACTCCTTAGTTTCATCATCATAAACCACGTAGGTGTTTTCCATAAATGGATTAAACACGAAAGCCTTTATCTGTATCATATTATACTTAAGTTTGTCAGGTCAAATTTGTTTCAAAGATTTCAAAATTAAACCATTTATCTAAATCATAGGTCCAATGGCTAAAATATATGACTACGTGCTGGTAGGGCAAGGATTGGCAGGCTCCGCGCTAGCTTATCACTTGATAGAAAGAGGTAAGAGTGTAATGGTTATTGATAATAATGCCAAGATTACCTCGTCTAAAATAGCTGCCGGACTGTTTAACCCTATTACCGGCAGAAAAATGGTTAAGACGTGGAAGGCGGATGTTCTGTTTCCGTACTTGAAGGAATATTATACCTCATTGGAGGAGAAATTAGATGCTCAATTTTTGTATCATATGTCCATTTACAGGCCCTTTATATCACTAGAAGAGCAAAATGAATGGATGGGTAAAAGTGCTTCGGATGAGTATAGCCATTTTATAGTTAAAGTACACCAGAAGCAACTTTATGATTTCAGTAAGGACATCTATGGAGGGGTAGAACTGGGATTTTCCGGCTATTTAGATATTCCTAACTATTTAAATGCAGTTAAAAACCTACTGATAAGCACAGATTCTTTTTGGGAGCATGATTTTGAACCTGCAAAGGTGAAGTTAGAACCTGATCATGTTACTTACGAGGATATAATGGTTAAAAAGCTGATCTTTTGTGATGGTCTTAAGTCTACACAGAATCCTTATTTCTCATGGCTTCCATTCCGCCCTGTGAAAGGAGAAATTATTCAAATGTCTTCCAATTTGGAGTTAAATCACATCCTTAATCGCGGCGTTTTCGTAATTAAAAAAGGTGAAAGTTTCTATGAGGTAGGTTCTAATTATAATAACAAGCAACTTGACCTTGAGCCCACTACTGAGGCCAGGGAGGAAATACTTGGAAAGTTGACCGATCTAGCTGATTTTGAGTATGATATAATACATCAAAAGGCAGGAATACGGCCGGCCACATTAGACAGAAGACCGTTTATAGGAACACATCCGGAATTTGAAACTATTGGTATATTTAATGGGTTAGGTACTAAAGGAGTATCCCTATCTCCATATTTTGCGAAACATTACGTTGATTATTTAGAGGGGGAACAAGAACTTATTCCTGAGGTAAATATTAGTCGCTATTTTTCGTTATATTAGAATCCTTGTCGATTTTCATAAATGAGATTATATAAAAAGTTTATCCCTATACTTTGTTTCCTGCTAACGGTAGGACCAGCTGTGTTAGCTCAGAATGCATCAGAAAAGTTTGGCAGAAACAGGCAGCAGTATGAGCAATTTAATTGGAAGTATTTAAGCTCAGATAATTTTGACGTTTATTTCTATCAGGGCGGTGATAATATTGCTAAAGAAGTTACCGAATACCTTGAAGAAGAGTTTGAAAGGATTACGGATCTCATAGGTTACCCACCCTATTCTAAAACTAAAATTTTCTTATACAATTCCGTATCTGACTTACAACAAAGCAATGTTGGAGTAGATAACATGACCATTAGCCCTGGCGGCCAGACCAACTTTATAAAATCTAGTATAGAAGTGGCCAATCCTGGTAGCGTTGAAGAATTAAAAGGGGAACTATTATATAAAGTAAGTTCTCTCATTGTAAATGAAATGATGTTCGGCGGAAGCCTGAAAGATATGTTTCAAAGTTCCGTGCTACTCAACTTGCCTGAATGGTTCATTGAGGGGGCTGCATTATATGTGGCAAAAGGATGGACTATTGAAATGGATGATTATGTGAGGGAACTGGTGAAAACGAAAAAGCCAGAAAAACTTAATAGACTTACTGGAAGAAAAGCAGCTCTGGCCGGCCAATCAGTTTGGAATTTTATAGCTCAAAAATATGGAAGAAGTAATGTTTCCAGTGTTCTAAACTATACCAGAATCATCAGAAATGAGGAAAGAAGTATTGGGATCACGCTAGGGAAATCTTTTGATCGATTATTAGTAGAATGGAAAGAGTTCTATTCAGATATTGATCAGCAAGTAGCACAGAGTTATCAAGACTTATCTGATGAAAATAAAATCATTGACACTAAGAATAAAAAGGGCATTGTATATCGTCATGCTAAATTGAGTCCTGATGGTTCAAAACTCGCATACACTAAAAATTACAAAGGCAGTTTTGAAGTATTCATCAAAGACCTTAATACAGGAAAGGAAAACAGAGTTTTAGATGGTGGGTACAAGGTTATAGATCAGGCGGTAAATTATGAGATGCCTTTGATTGATTGGGCTGATGATGCCACACTTGGTATAGTGTATGCAAAAAGAGGGCAGTACTATTTCGTGCTTTATGATCTAAATACTAAGAGTAGACTACCCAGACCTTTGAGGAACTTCGATAATATCAGGAATATAAGTTTCTCTGATAATGGAAGGCTTTGGGTGGCCAGCGCAACAGTAGGAGGCTTGAATGATCTCTATCTGATGAGTACCAGAAGAGACAGAACAAAAAGGCTGATGCATGACGTCTTCGATGATATTGACCCGCGATTCATAGCCGGAACTAATACCATAGTATTCAGCTCCAACCGTACTACGGACTCCCTAGATATCAAAGACAAAGATTTTTCAAGAGTAACGGATAACTATAATCTTTTCTACTATAATCTGGATACTACCAAAGAGGTAGTTCACAGAGTAACTAACACTATAAGTTCTGACTATAAGCCAATACCTAAAGGCACTGATCGCATCTTTTATTTGAGTGATCAAAAAGGTATAGTTAACATTTTTAGTTACACGCCAAGTTCAGGTATCTACACGCAGATTACCAACTATGCCAGTAGTGTGAAAAGCTTCGATATTAATTTTGAAACCGGGGCCTTGGTGCTGACCATGCTGGATAATGATCATGATTATATTTACCATTTCCCGGATTTCAATTATGATCAACAGATATTTACACCGCTCACTGTAAGGCAGCAAATAGAACAGGTAAAAGCCTTCAGAACCAGGAAGACCAATGAGAAAAAGAGCGCACTTACAGTAAAAGAAATTGTAGAACAAAGGCTGGCAGAATCTAAAGCAGAACCAAAAGTGGTTTTAGATTCTTTAGACTCTGGACTTATTGATACAGATAATTATGTGTTTGAAAGTGATAAAGCAGGCCAGAATCAGAAAGAAGAAAAAGATTTGGTGAATACCAATGACTATACTTTTGATAATGATGTGGTAAAAGAGGAAGATACTGGTGAGTCATTCTTAACACAATATCGTAAGCTACGTGCAGATAATAAAATAGAGGGCCCTTTCCCTTATGAATCACGTTTTAGTGCTGACAATGTAGTTACTTCTATGGTGGTAGATCCGCTAAGAGGCATCGGCTTAAATCTTGAAACCGGCATGATGGATATGCTTGAGAACCATAAGTTTAATGGGGGTATTTATTCGACCTTTGATTTTAAAAGTGGTGATATTTTCGCTCAGTATCAGTTCTTAAAGTACTATATAGATTATAAAATTCGCTATGATAGAAAGGTTTATACCTTTGATGATCTAATCCATAAATATGTTCAGAATAAATTCCAGCTTGGTGCGGCTATTCCATTCAGCACGAAGGCCAGGCTGAGTATTAATCCTTTCTACAGTCAGGTAAGGTCTCTTGATCTTGACAACGTAACTGGGCCGAACGTGCCAAGTCCTAATTTAGCTCCTAAGAACGATGATTATCTGGGTGCCGATATAGAATTGGTTTATGATAACTCTATCATAAATGGCATGAATATCATTGAAGGAACGCGGGCGAAAGTGAAACTAGAACATTATGAAGGACTCAGCGACAAGGATTTATCTTTTAGTAACCTTACTGCCGACCTAAGACATTATCAAAAAATTTATAAAGAGATAGTACTGGCCACCAGAGTGTTTTATGGTAAATCATTTGGTAGCAGACCTAAGCAATTTTTGCTTGGCGGTGTAGACAACTGGCTTTTCTTTAGAGAGAATACCAGCGGAGATAATAATCCATTAGATTTTAGCTCTGAAGGTTATAAAACAGATGTGATTTTCGCTAAGTATGCCACTAACCTTAGAGGGTTTCCATATGCTGCTTTAGTTGGCGAAAACACGCTTTTATTTAATGGTGAGCTTCGTATCCCATTGATCAGAGCATTAAGCAATGGACCTATATCATCTAATTTCTTTAGAAATTTACAGTTTATAGGCTTCTTTGATGCGGGCTCTGCCTGGACTGGTGTATCGCCATTTCATGAAGATAATAGCGTGAGTACGGAAACCATTCAACAAGCTTCTTTCACCATATCTTTAAAGAACTATAGAAATCCATGGTTATATAGTTATGGTGTTGGCCTTAGAACCATATTGCTAGGTTATTACATGAAGTTTGATGTAGGTTGGCCAGTAGAAGATTACAATGTGGGATCACCCAAGCTGATGGTAACGTTAGGATACGATTTTTAAGTCAGTTAAATTTGCCTCATTTTCAATAAAAAATAGAATATGCTCATATCCATGACAGGTTATGGTGCGTCTGCTCTTTCAGACGATAACCTTAGTATTAATGTTGAAGTAAAAACGCTTAATTCAAAATATTTAGATTTAAACTTCAGGCTTCCCAAATCCTTTTCTGAAAAAGAGATTGAACTTAGAAATCTTGTTTCAGAGAAATTGCAGCGCGGGAAAGTAGTGCTCAACATTGACTATGTTAATGAGAAAGATGTAGAGCTCAAACAGAGATATAATGAGGAGCTTTTTAAAAAATACTACATGAACCTTAGAAAGCTGGCTGACAGGGTGGTAGCTCCAGATACAGAGTTGTTTAAGATAGCTTTAAGTGCTCCTGATGTAATCATTAATGATCAATCAGAAAGCCTTAGCGAAGAAGAATGGGCACAACTTAAATCTATAATTGTAGAGGCCATTGATAAGTGCCATGAGTTTAGAAGCAGAGAAGGTGCAGAGCTTCAGGCTAAGTTTGAAAGCTACGTTAAAAGCATAGCAGATAATCTTGAAGAAGTGGCTAAGCTTGATCCCGAGCGTGTAGAAAGAATAAGAACGCGTATTAAAGGCAACTTGCAAAAGTTTGTAGACGAGGAAAATCTTGATAAAAACAGACTGGAACAGGAGCTCGTTTATTACATCGAAAAATTAGATATCACTGAAGAAAAGGTAAGGCTTAAAAGCCACCTGGATCACTTCATGGAGGTTTTATCCGCGAATGTTTCATTGGGTAAAAAGCTTGGTTTCATCTCACAGGAAATGGGCCGAGAAATAAATACCATTGGCTCAAAAGCAAATGATGCTCAAATTCAAAAGCACGTAGTGACTATGAAGGAGGAGCTTGAAAAGATTAAAGAACAGATTTTGAATGTTCTATAAATGATCTACAATGGCCTCAAGCCCTAAACTTCTTGAGGCCTTGATTAAGATGGTGCTATCAGTAAAGCGCTCACTTTCCAGAGCCGATATTAATTCACTTCTATTGGAGAAATGTTTTGCAGATGGAACATGCTTTAAGGCAGGTTTGATAAGTTCGCCGCATAAATAAATATTAGTAAGGCCTTTGTCAGATAAGGTAGCTCCTAATTTTTCATGTTCTAAATCGCTCTCCGGACCTAATTCTTTCATATCTCCCAATATGATCACCTTATTCTTAGCATCCATCATGGCCAAATTGTCAATGGCAGATGCCATAGAACTTGGGTTAGCGTTGTACGCATCCAAAATGATGGTGTTAGAATCTTTCTTTATGATCTGAGATCTGTTATTAGTTGGAGAGTATTCAGCCACGGCATCATTAGCATCTTGCTCAGCTACATCGAAAAACTTTCCTATACATAATGCCACAGCAATGTTTTCAAAATTATATTTCCCGATTAGTTGAGTGCTAATCTCTTTACCATTCTCGGCGGTGAACTCTACATACGGAGATGCATTTTTAAACTCGCAATGATAGTAGTCTCCCTGAGCAGGGTAGAATAAAGGGCTTTCAAATCTCTTAGCCATATTACTAAGAATCTCATTATTAGAGTTGATCCAAACTGTACCGTTGGTTTTAATCAGGTAGTGATACAACTCACTTTTTGCCCTAATTACGCCCTCGAATCCTCCAAAACCTTCTAAATGAGCCTTTCCAATATTTGTGATCAGTCCGTGAGTGGGGTTAGCAATCTCACATAAGGCTGCTATTTCTCCTACATGGTTGGCTCCCATTTCAATGATCGCTATTTCATGGTCTTGAGTAATATTGAGCAATGTAAGAGGCACACCAATATGATTATTGAAGTTTCCTGCTGTAGCAAGTGTGTTAAATTTCTTGCTCAATACTGCATTTATAAGTTCTTTGGTGGTAGTTTTTCCATTAGAACCTGTAAGTCCGATTACAGGGATGGTCAACTGCTTTCTATGATGGTTGGCCAGTTTTTGAAGGGTTTCCAAAGTATCTTCCACCACAATATAGGCGTCACTTTTTTTGTAAGCTTCATCATCTATCACAGCTATTGATGCTCCTTTGGCCAAAGCATCAGCGGCGAATTCATTAGCATTGAAATTTTCTCCTTTGAGAGCAAAGAATACGTCACCTTGTTGTATTTTTCGGGTGTCAGTAGAAACGTGGCCACTTTTAAGATATGCGTTATAAATTAATTCAATGTCTCTCATAGGTAAAATCTTATTCATGCTAAGTTATATGAAAAATGGTATTGTGCCACAATTTACCTTATCATATCCTGAGGCTGAATTCCAAACCTTAATTTTTCGCCTGCGTTAGAATGGTAACACTTTTTTGCTCATGAAGTCTACTTTAACTCTTTGCCTTTTTCTTTTTACCATCACAGCACTTCATGCTCAGTTTGCCTATGAAATAGAAAATGCTGTTCCGGTAGATGGGCTTCAATATCCTTTTGCGGGTGGAGTAAACTCCGGGCAATACAATAATTTAGATCTAAATAATGACGGCGTACTAGATCTGGTGGTATTTGACCGTACCGGTGGTAAGATCCTGACCTTTATAAATTCTAACGGTACTTGGGCTTACGAGCCTGAATATGCCTATTATTTCCCTGAAGGTGTAAATAGTTGGATGATACTTCGTGATTTTAACTGCGATGGTAAGCAAGACATTTTTACCAGCGATGCTCTGGGTATGAAGGCCTATGTAAATATCACTGAAGAAGGTGGTCCTCTTCAATGGCGATTGTTTAATAGTAGAGAGCCGTCACCTTCACCTTTATTAACAAAGGGCTTCACGGCCAATATTAATTTACAGATGAACAGTACCGATTTACCTGCTATTGAAGATGTGGATGGCGATGGTGATCTTGATATATTAGTCTTTAGACCCAGCTCTAATTCTACCATAGAGTTTCATAGAAATCTTAGTGTTGAGAACGGCGGTGGATGTGATTCTTTACAGCTGGAAAGAGTTTCACAGCAATGGGGAGGACTTAAAGAATGTTCTTGCGGCACCTTCGCCTTTAATAATGATGATTGTGGTGTAAGTGGAGGGCGAGAAGCTCATCAGGGCGGTAAAAGCATGTTTCTCTATGATAGAGATAACGACGGAGATCTTGACCTGGTAATTTCGGAAGAAACATGTACCACCAGCTATTACCTCGAAAATGTAGGTGATAAGGAAGAAGCTTCTTTTCAATCAGTTAGTGCAGATTTTCCTACTGCTGCCGACCCCGTTGATGATTTGATATTTCCGGCTGTGTTTAGAGCCGATGTAGATATGGATGGCTTGGAAGATTTTATGGTTTCTTCAAATGCTCCCACCAGTTCATTAGGACAGATTGACTTTTCTCAGAGCAACTGGTGGTATAAAAATACCGGAACCAGCTATACATTAATGCAAAAAGATTTTCTCACTGATCAAATGATAGATGTCATAGAAAATGCCAGTCCCGCTTTCTTTGACGAAGATGGAGATGGTGATTTAGATATGATAATTGGCCAGTTTTTGAGCCAGAACGGAGGTACACATGCTCAGCTCAGATTATATGAAAATTATGGTACCGTGGTAGCACCTGCCTACAGGTTAAAAGATGAGGATTACTTAGGCTTATCTCAGTCTGATGTAATTAACATAAAGCCTAAAACGTATGATATTAATAATGATGGTAAGTTGGATTTAATATTTAGCGCAACTAGTTTATTAACCTATTCGACCAACCTTTTTTATGCCATAAATACTTCTTCCAGAGGCATGTCATTCTCAGAATCAGCCAAGCAGTTTTTCACCATGAGTGAACCAGGTGATTACTATGAAAATTATGAAATTACGGATATAGATGGTGATGGCCAGGCGGATTTGCTCATAGGGAAACTTACTGGAAAAGTGGAGTATTATCCTAATGTGGGTGATAGTGACAATCCTTCATTTATATTAGAAGATGATTCTTTTTATGGTCTGGATTTTAGTACATCCAGAATTAATCCGGCTATGGAAGTGGCAGATTTAAATGCTGATGGCAAGCAAGATTTATTGCTCACTGATCAGCGCGGAACCATAACTATCTATAGCGATTTTAAATCTCATCTGGAAAACCCCGAGGAGGGTATAGTAGAGATTATGCAGCCAAAAGATGGGGATGAATTAACAACTTATCGGTTCGGGAGTAGATTATATCCCGTTGCAGTTAATCTTTTTAATGAAAATAAACCGGCCATTGCCTTAGGCACTGGTCAGGGTGGGGTTTTCATAATAAGAAATGTTGATACGAGCGCGGGCCATGAAAATGTGACCGATCTTGATGTATTTCCTAATCCTTTAATGGGAAGTAGAAGATATATTAATGTAAGTTCTAGATATCCTGGAGAGGGAACGGTGGTAAACATACTCGGAAAAATAATGTCTTCTTCCTTTTCTATGGCGCCTCAAACCAAATATTCAATTGATGTAAGCCATTTACCAAACGGCGTGTATATTATGATGGTGAAAACGGGTGATAAGATAGTGAGTAAAAGATTTGTAATAGACCATTGAGAGTATTCCTGAATATTAAAATAACTGATAATCAGTTTAGTTACGGTAATGACGTACCTGTGTCTCCCAATAATACCAGCGTTCTTGACCTGGATAATTATTCTGATGATCTAACGGTATCATCCATGCTGAAGGGACTTGAGCAATCGGAAAAAGCGGTGGTGCTTATTGCTGTAGAAGATGACTCAGCTGACGTTAAGAGCTTGTTTAAAATTTTTAAATACCTGGTGTTTTCTAAGCAGCCTGTTAAAATTCTTTATTCTCAGGCACACCCTTTAATCACTAATTTATTGAGGCCTTGTAAAGAAAAGGTTTTGCCTTTAGAAGATGTGGAAAATGCTATAACCTGGCTGCAGGATTAATTTAGTGTAAACTGATCTGCGTCTAACTGCGTGGGAAATTTAACTCTAAACTCTGCCAGCTCATCATAGCTCAAACTAAGGGTTGCAATATCTTCAATATCCGCTTTGCTGTAGATTTCCTCACCTCTGGGTGAAATAACAGCGGAATGGCCATTGTAAGGAATTTCGTTTCCATCTTTACCTACTCTATTCACGCCTACTACATAGCAAAGATTTTCGATGGCCCTTGCCTTTAATAAAATATCCCATGCTTGAACTCTAGCCTGGGGCCAGTTAGCCACATATATAGCCAGGTCATAAGCTAGCTCGCCTTTGTTATTCAAATTTCTGCTGAAAACAGGAAAGCGAAGGTCATAGCAGATAAAAGGGCAGATTTTCCAACCATTTAAATCCACCACCAACCGATGTTTACCTGCAGAGTAATGTTCATGTTCATTGGCCATTCGGAATAAATGCCTCTTATCGTAGGTGTGAAATTCTCCTGAAGGCTTCATCCAGAGTAGTCGATTGAAAAAATTCTCACCATCTTTAGCTATGAAGCTTCCGCAGACGCATGCTTTTGTTTGCTGGGCCATTTGGCGCATCCATCTGAAGGTAGTGAAGTTCATAGGTTCTGCAAGGCTACTTGCTTCCATGCTAAAACCCGTAGTGAACATTTCAGGAAGAATGATCAAATCGGTTGGCCCCTCAATTTGCCAGATTTTTTCTTCGAACATGGCTAAGTTGGCCTGAGTATTTTGCCAATGTAGCTCTGACTGTATGATGGAAATTTTTAAATCTTGCATAATATTTCAGTTGCCTTTTTTAAGGTCTCTTCATTTTTAGCAAAGCAAAAGCGTAGAACCTGATTATCTTGTTCACTATCACTGAACACCGAAATTGGAATGGAAGCTACTCCATGTGTTTTCGTCAACCACTCAGCCATCTCAACATCAGGTTTGTCAGAAATATCTTTGTAGGACAATAACTGAAAATAAGTGCCACTGGCTGGTATGGCTTCAAACCTGGAATTTTGAGTTCCTTTTAAGAATAAATCTCTCTTAGCCTGGTACATGGTATCAATGCCTTGATAATTTTTCTCATCTTTTAGAAATTCGGCCAAAGCCAACTGTACCGGGGTATTAACACTAAAAGTTACATATTGGTGCACTTTTCTAATTTCTCTACTCAGATATTCCGGCGCTATTACATATCCTACTTTCCAGCCAGTAATATGAAACGTTTTGCCGAAAGAAAATGCAACAAGACTTTTCTCGTACAGAGCGGGAAACTGAAGTACACTCTGATGACTTTTGCCATCGAAAGTGATGTGTTCATAGACTTCGTCACTCAGTACAAATAGCTGCTCATGTTTTTTGACCAAAGCTTCCAGTTGTAATAAGTCATTTCTGCTCAGTACGCTTCCTGTAGGATTATGCGGATTATTGATAATGATTAGCCTGGTCTTTTCAGAGATGGTGTCTTCTACTTGCTGCCAATCAATATTGAAATTAGGAAACTGTAGGTTGAGATGGATCGGTATGCCACCACTTAAACGAATAGCGGGATCGTAGCTATCATAAGCCGGATCAAAAACTATTACTTCTTCTCCAGGATGTACTAATGCCTGAATGGCCACAAACAATGCCTCTGTAGCACCGGCTGTAATAGTGATTTCAGCGTCCTGATGAAGATTTAAATTGTACTTTGAATTGTAGGTTTTGCTTATTTGCTCCCTGAGTTGCGGGGAGCCTGTCATAGGGGCATATTGGTTATGCCCCTGTAACATATATTTATTTACCAGCTCCGGAAGTTGATCATCTATCGGAAAATCAGGAAAACCCTGAGATAGATTAATGGCCTTGTGCTCTTGGGCCATTTGAGACATTACAGTAAATATAGTAGTGCCTACTTTCGGAAGCTTGGATTTTAAGTTAGACATTATCGCTTAGCCGGAATAGCTACCCGATAGTCCACTTTCATCTTTCCTTTGGTAATATTTTGAAGTTTTCCTTTCAGCATTCTCTTTTTTAATGGCGAAAGATAGTCTGTAAATAAAACACCTTCAATATGATCGTACTCGTGCTGTATGATACGAGCCTTCATGCCATCAAATTCTTCTTTGTGCTCATTCCAGTTTTCATCGAAGTAATGAATTAAAATTCTTTCATTTCTACTTACTTCTTCTCTGATATTGGGGATGCTTAAACAGCCCTCTTCAAATGGCCATTTCTCTCCTGTTTCTTCTATCATTTGCGGGTTAATGAATACCTTTTTGAAGTCTTCCATTCCTTCTTCTTCAATGGGTCTTCCATCTACCACAAACATACGAATGCTTTTACCTATTTGGGGTGCGGCAAGTCCTATTCCACTGGCACCTTCCATAGTTTCAAACATATCTTCACTAAGCTGAACTACATCAATTTCCCCTTTTACTATGTCAGTTGCTTTTTTCTTTAATACAGGGTCACCATAAACCACAATAGGATAAATCATATTACACTTTTTCTTGAATGAAATACAAAATTAAGGATAATTTTAAAAAGAAGAAGAGCTATCCAAATAGGATTGTAGTATCAGGGCTGCACTTACCTTATCAATGTTGCCCTTGTTTTGTCTGTCTTTCTTTTTCATTCCTCCAGATAAGAGGCTGTTAGTGGCAATTTTACTGGTAAATCTCTCGTCCACTTCATGAATAGGAATAGATTCAAAATTGCGCTTTAGTTTATCTATCACCTTTCTTACTTTGTTGGTAGAGTCAGTATCCTGATTTTGAAGATTTTTAGGCATGCCTATTACTATGCCTTCTACATCTTCATCAGAACAATATTTTATCAGGAACGGGAAAAGTTCTTTAGTATCAACTGTTTCCAGCGGCGATGAAATGATTTTTAATGGGTCAGTAACTGCCAGGCCAGTACGCTTGGCGCCATAATCAATCCCTATAATTCTACCCACTAATTAAAACCTATATTGAATGAAAATTTGTTTTTAGCCTCCTTCTCAAGCATAAGAGCCTTTGGAAATAGAATCTCATTTTCTACTCTGGCGTGTATGATCAAGCTTTTTTCCAAAGCTTCCAGCTCAGAATAAATTACTTTTACGTGAAGTGGAGTCTGCTCATCAGTAGCATAACCATTAGTAATTCTTCTTATGCCTTTCATTTCATCATCATGCTCTTCATGCTCTATGGCATATCTCTGTAAGCAGTGTTTCTCCATTAGATAATACAGCTTAGATATATTACCATCGCCGTTAATGAAGTTGTCTAACGATGTGATATAGAAGAATAAATTATCTTCTTCTTCGTAGATGTGATGAATAAAGTCTTCCACAAATAGCGGGAAAACAAATTTTAGATCTTTCTCTATTACATTGTAGTTCTCATGATCAGCTTTAAAGCCCTCAATGATCTGAGCTATGTAAGGGAGCTTTTGTTTAATAAATACATAATGAGCATGTTTCAAGTACTCCATTATTAAATCTATCGGATATTGATTCAATAATGTTGGCTCGGCAGGTTCAGATTGTACTGCTTCCAGTTGTCTGGTAACACGTTCTACCTTAAGCCCTTTTTCCTTGCAGGCTTGCTCCAGTGTTTTCTCAGAGTAATCGTAAAACTTAATGCCAAAGTAGTATAGCACTGATGCATATACATAGTTGGTGTCTACAAGTTCGTTGATTTTTCTCTGATTCAAGATTAATAGTTAATTTTATTAAACGTTAATTGTAAATATACAAAAGTCATTTTAAGAAATTAAGTCAATTATCAGATTAAAATAAATGATTTTTTAGTCTTATGAACTAATTTTTTAATAGTATTAGGGGTAGAATATGTGTTTATAGAACATAGATTTTTAAAACCCATGAGGTTAACAAATGAGGCGAAGGTCTCGTTAAAATATTAACTGTAATTAGGCTCCAGGAGCGAGGTGTTTAATAAAAATTATTTTTTAGAGTGAGCGAATACAAAAATTCAAAATTTCAAATAAGGCTGCCTATTATTTTATGCATAGGAATAGCCGCGGGAATACTTATCGGGGCTACTTTCACAGACTCTCCGTCAGTAGTGAAGAATGATTTAAGTTCTAACCTACAGAAGTTTAAAGAAGTACTTACGCTGATAGATCAGAACTATGTAGATACGGTGAATACGGATAAGCTGGTGGATGATGCCATCACTCACATGCTTTCTGAGCTGGACCCGCATAGTGCTTATATCCCTGCCAGCGAAGTGAAAAGAGCTAATGAGGACCTCAAAGGAAACTTTGAAGGAATAGGCATTGAGTTCAATATCTTTCAGGATACAATAGTGGTAGTAACACCATTAAGTGGAGGCCCAAGTGAGTCTGTAGGTGTAATGTCTGGAGATAAGATTATAAAGATAGACGGTGAAGACGTTGCGGGAGTGGGTTTCACAAATAGAGATGTACAAACGCATCTAAAAGGAGAGAAGGGCACGGAAGTTCTTGTTACTGTAAAAAGAAAGGGCAAAAAAGAGCCAATCGACTTTAATATTATCAGAGATAAAATTCCTCAGCAGTCAGTAGATGCCAGCTATATGATAGATGACGAAACTGGCTATATTAAGGTAAACCGTTTCTCAGCTACTACATATGAAGAATTTTTATTGTCTTTGAAGAAGCTGAAAAAGGATGGTATGAAGCGCCTGGTGTTAGACCTGCAGGGTAACCCTGGTGGGTACATGAACCATGCTATTCGTATGGTTGATGAATTCTTGCCGGATAAGCAAAAGATTGTTTATACCAAAGGCAAGCAGTCTCGCTTTGATATGGAAGCTAACTCTGAAAACAAAGGAGAATTTGAAAAAGGAGACCTCATTGTATTGGTGAATGAAGGATCGGCTTCAGCTTCTGAGATTGTAACAGGTGCGCTGCAAGATAACGACAGAGCCCTGGTAGTTGGACGAAGAACTTTTGGAAAAGGACTAGTTCAGAGCCCTATGGACTTAAGTGATGGTTCAGAAATGAGACTAACTATTTCACGCTATTACACACCGAGTGGCAGATCTATTCAAAAGCCATATGATGATTTGGATGACTATGGAAAAGACATGCTTGATAGATATAATCATGGAGAGTTCTTTAGTGCGGATAGCATTCATTTCAATGATTCTCTGAAATTTGAAACTAAGCACGGACGTGCTGTGTATGGAGGAGGAGGTATAATGCCAGATTTCTTTGTGCCTTTAGATACTACACATACATCTCCATACCTCAATAGATTATTTACTAGCAACTCGGTACAAGAGTATACTTTTAAATATGTTGGTATGAATAAGGCTAAGCTGGAGGCCATGGATTATCAGGATTTCATTAAGAATTTCCAGGTTACTGATCCTATGCTTAGCGATTTAGCTGCCACCGGAAAGGCGAATGGCGTTAAGCCAAATCTACCCGAGATGGAGCGTATGAAAGACTTGTTTAAGCTGCACGTTAAAGCTCAGATAGCCAGGCAAGTATGGGGTAATGATGGTTTTTACCCAATTTTTAATCAAACCAATGAAGTGCTGAAACAAGCGGTGAAACTGTTTGATGAAGCAGAGAAGTTAGAACGAACCAAAATGTAATATGTACTATCATAGATTAGGAGAGATACCCAGCAAAAGACATACTCAGTTTAGGCAGCCAGATGGAAGTCTATACAAGGAAGAACTAGTGTCATCGAGAGGTTTTTCTGGCATTTATTCTAATTTGTATCACATATATGCGCCAACCAGCATCAAGTCGTTGGGTGAATCGAGATCTATAGCTACTTCTATTGTCACAGATTATGGCTTGAAGCAGACTCACCTGAACACTTCGAAGATAGAAACTACAGGTAAAGACTTTCTGGATGCAAGATTGCCGCTACTTAAGAATGCTGATGTGACTTTGTCGCTATGTAATCCTGAGGAGCGACATATGGATTACTATTACAAGAATGCTGAAGGTGATGAAGTAATTTATATTCATGATGGTAATGGTTATCTGCTCTCTCAGTTTGGTAAGCTAAGGGTGAAGAAAGGAGATTATGTAGTTATACCTCGAACTGTAATTTATAAGTTTCAGTGGGATGAAGGTGCTGATGTCAGGCTGCTTGTTATAGAATCTGCAGGGCCAATAGAAACACCAAATCGATATAGAAATGATCTTGGTCAGCTACAGGAACATTCGCCATTTTGCGAAAAAGATATCCGTCCTCCGGAAGAGCTTATTACTGAAGAAGAAAAAGGTAGCTATACCGTTTTGATTAAAAAACATGATCATTTACATGAATACCTTTTCGAGCACAGTCCTTTCGACCTTGTAGGTTGGGATGGGTATTTATGGCCATATGCTTTCTCTATTTATGAATTTGAACCAATTACTGGTAGAATACATCAGCCACCGCCCGTACACCAAACATTTCAGGCACACAACTTTGTGATCTGTTCATTTGTGCCGCGCTTGTTTGATTATCACCCAAAGGCTATTCCTGCACCATATAATCACTCTAATATAGACTCAGATGAAGTGCTGTTTTATGCTGAGGGAGATTTTATGAGTAGAAAGGGAATAGAGAGAGGATCTTTTACTCTGCATCCAGGTGGTATTCCTCACGGGCCTCACCCAGGTACAGTTGAGAAAAGTATAGGAGCTAAGGAAACGAAAGAATATGCGGTAATGGTTGACACTTTCAGGCCGCTTTATTTAACAGAAGACGCACTGAGGTTTTTAGATGAAAACTACCCCATGAGTTGGTCAGAATAATTGAATTAATGCGATTTTATGATTAAATTAAGTAACTAACCTACCGTGAAAAGCTATGCGATCTAGAATATTGTCCTCTAAGAAGGTGAGATATTATATAGTCTTCAACTTTTTGATTTGGATAGTATTATTAGGAGCTATGATTTTTGCAGTTTTTGAATCGGAAAATAAAGGTTTCGTTTTATTTAATATCGCCTATTACAGCTTCTTCTTCTATAAGATATTCTGGCTGCGCACGGCCAAGCTTAAGAACATAGAATATGATGATCATTTCCTCTATCTGGTAGAGCAGGGGCAGGAGATCCAATTACCATATACTGAGGTAAGAGACATCGAACTAAAAAGCCTCACCGGTGTGCATGTCATTCAACTTTATCGTGATTTTGGCTTTGGAAAAGAAATTTATTTCAAATCTTCATTATGGTACCCCTTTAACTTTAAGCGCATAGATCAGGAAGTATATAATCTCAGGAGGAAAATAGAATTCTCTAAATACATGCCTGAAGAAGAGGAGCGAGACCTGGCTTTAGCTAGCTCGGGAGTTTAATTTTTAGATATTTTCAAGCATCTTTGACCCATGGAAATCATTTGGCTAGTCGTGGGTTTGCTTATAGGTGGAGTTGCTACCTGGTTTATAGCAAAATTTAAATTTTCAAGTAATACTTTGGAGTTTTCTGCTGAGAAAAAAATAGCAGAAGAGAGAATCACTACTTTGGTGGCAGAATCTGGTCAGATTAAGCAAGAGCTAGCCGCCGAGAGAAATAAGGTGCTTGAACTCAATAATAATCTTTCCACCACCGAGGCTAATTATAATAACTTAAAGGAAAAACTTGGTGAGCAAAAGCAGGAGCTGGAGAAACTGCAAGAACGTTTTGCCTTAGAGTTTAAAAACCTGGCCAATGAAATCTTTGAAGAGAAAAGCAGAAAATTTACTGATCAGAATAAGGTAAATCTTGGTGAACTATTAAATCCTCTGAAGGAACGAATAGTTGAGTTTGAGAAAAAGGTGGAGCTGAACAGCAAAGAAAGTCTTGAACAGAGCAGTGCTTTAAGAGAGCAGCTTCGTGGCCTTCGGGAGCTCAATCAGCAGATGACCAAAGAAGCTGAAAATCTTACTAAGGCCCTTAAAGGAGATACTAAAACTCAGGGTACCTGGGGTGAATTTATCTTAGAAAGTATTTTAGAGAAATCAGGCTTGGAAAAAGGGCGTGAGTATTTTATTCAGGAATCATTTACTAATGAGGAGGGCAGAAGACTACAGCCCGATGTAATTGTAAAGCTGCCAGATGATAAAAATATTATTATAGATTCGAAAGTGTCTTTGATTGCCTATGAGCGATATGTAAGTGGCGATGAAGAAGAGCGGATGATCAATTTAAAGGCGCATCTTCTTTCTATGAAGAACCATATCAAAGGCCTGGATCTAAAAAAGTATCAGCAGCTTCATGGTGTTCAGGGCTTAGACTTTATTCTTATGTTCATTCCTATAGAGCCAGCTTTCAGTACCGCTGTTCAGGGAGATGCTCAGCTTTTCAACGATGCTTATGATAAGAACATTGTCATAGTGAGCCCATCTACACTTATGGCTACGTTAAGAACCATTGCTAATATTTGGAAGAACGAATACCAGAGTCAGAATGCTTTAGAGATTGCACGCCAGGGCGGTAATTTATATGATAAGTTTGTGGCTTTTATTGAGGATCTTAAAAAAGTAGGTAATAACCTCAGAATCACTCAGAATGCCTATACAGATGCCATGAAAAAACTGTATGAAGGAAAAGATAATCTAGTGAGAAAGTCAGAAAGATTACGAGAGCTAGGCGCTAAGGCTAGTAAAACTATTGATCCAAAACTAATAGACAGAGCAGACAGTTAATTATGCAGAGTATAACTCCTGACAGCAAATTGAAAAAACTGATAGTAGTAGGTGACCGTGTGCTGGTGAAGCCGGTAAAGCAGTCAGATAAAACTGATAGTGGTCTGTTTTTGCCTCCTGGCGTTCAGGAGAAGGAAAAAATACAGAGCGGTTATATTATCAAAGTTGGTCCTGGTTATCCTCTCCCTTTGCCCTCTGATGAGGAGGATGCATGGAAGGGTAAAGATGAACAAACAAAATATATTCCCCTACAGGCTGAAGAAGGTGATTTAGCTATCTTTCTTCAAAAAGGAGCTATAGAAGTGATTTATGAGAATGAAAGATATTTCATAGTCTCGCAAAGTTCTATTTTAATGCTGGAGCGCGAGGAGGATTTTTAATAAGAGTTGTTAGAGAAGCATGAAAGGATTATCAATAAATGCCATGCGTGTAGGGTGGAGGTACAAACTGATAAACTATGGAGAAGTTTATGAGTTTGAAACATTGAAGAGAATAAATGATGAGAACTTTCTGCTGAAAGATCTCTATACGCTGGAACAATATGAAATCCACGACCTGGTTAGATTTGGCCGTGGAGATGATTTTGAAATCAGGGAAATCTAATTACAGTTTCCCTTCTTTTTTTAGCTGAGCAAATTCTTTAGCACAGTAAGTAAGAATGATATCTGCACCAGCTCGCTTCATGCTCACAAGCATTTCATTCATTACCGGCACCTTATCTAACCAGCCATTTTGAGCAGCAGCTATTAACATGGAGTATTCGCCACTTACATGATAGGCAGCTATAGGCAGATCATAACTGTCTTTCAGAAGCTTGATAATATCCAGGTAAGCTAATGCGGGCTTTACCATAAGAAAATCTGCACCTTCCTGCACATCCAAATCTGCTTCTATTAAAGCTTCTCTTTGGTTGGCAGGATTCATTTGATAGGTCTTCTTGTCACCACTTTTAGGAGCAGAGTCCAAAGCATCTCTAAAAGGTCCATAAAATGCACTGGCATATTTCGCTGTGTATGACATGATAGATACATCTGTAAAGCCATTGGCATCTAATACATCTCGGATATAACCCACACGTCCGTCCATCATGTCAGATGGCCCAATGATGTCTGCACCAGATTCTGCCTGAGAAAGTGCCATTTTACCTAAGATGTCCAGCGTTTCATCATTAAGGATTTTGCCGTCCTTGTCTACTAGGCCATCATGCCCGTCAGAGCTGTAAGGGTCCATGGCCACGTCAGTCATCACGCAAGCCTCTGGGAAAGTTTCTTTCACTTTCTTTAATGCTTGCTGATAAAAGAAACTATTGTCATGGCTTTTTGTGGCGTATTTGTCTTTATGGCTTTCATCTACCACAGGGAAGATGTCAAAAGCTTTTACTCCTAGGCTGAGGCACTCTTCAATTTCTTTCAGCATCTGGTCAATGCCCAGCCTGTAAATGCCTGGCATAGATTTTACCTCTACTTTTCCTTTTGGATCTTCGAGCAGGAATAGAGGCAAAATTAGATCGTCAGTGGTCACTTTTGTCTCTTCTACTAACGAGCGTATAGCAGCTGATTTACGGTTTCTTCTTGGTCTGGTGATCATAATTGAAGGTCTTTATGTGGACAGGGCAAATTTAGATAAGAAGCATAAGATCCTGCCTAGTAATAAATTAAAATATCGGGTTATTTATTGTCTTTGCCTTTTCCAGATTACATTATCCAAATTGGCAGATTCATCGGCTATACCTGCTTCTTTTAAGGTAAACAATACACTGCTCAGCATCTTATCACTTACCCATCCGTCAGTAGCCCATTCTGTGGCATGATACCAATATTTAGCATCTTGCAATGGTATATCATATCTTTCGCTAGTCATGGTGATGGCATCTTCATTTTTCATGAACTCTGCACATGCCTTATGCACTACCCTTAAAAACTTATCTAATATTTCTGGCTGTTCGGCTATCACTTTATCACTGGCAGCTATCATAAAGCACGGCCACGGAGAAATGAATTCACCTATTCGGCGCAAATAGCCTTGCTTCACATAGGGTTTGGTAGTGTATTTTTCCCAATAAAAAATATCGGTATTGCCATTGTTTAATGACTCAAGAGCTCCATTCAGGTTTTGAACCGGAATGAATTGCTCTTCAGCCATTTTTTTACCTTTAGTAAGAGCATCTACAGTAGGCATTAAATGAGAGCCAGATCCGAAGCGACTAATTGCGATATTCTTATCAAATATCTGATCGTAATGATGTACGTCACTATTTTTGCCTGTATGTACTCCCCAGATAAGTGGAGAAACCACATAAGGGCTGATTATTTTTGATGGATTGCCATTAATTATGTCGTTGATGATGCCCTCTGTAAGTAAAATACATACATCACATTCATCATTTCTTAAAGCTCTGTTCATCTCCCCGGTTCCACCAGGATAATCTGTCCAGGTTACTTCAACTCCTTCTTTTTTAAAAGCTCCATTTTCAATACTTAAATGGATAGGTAAGTTAAAGTGTTCTGGAACCCCGCCTACTCTTAACATCTGCTTCTTACTTATTAAATTCTAAAAACGTTTTTTCTATTATATCGCAGCACTCACTAAGTTGTGCCTCATTCATTACCAATGGAGGGGCAAATCGGATAATGTTTCCATGTGTAGGTTTAGCTAAAAGGCCATTATCTTTTAATGCTACACATAAATCCCAGGCAGTAGAGCTATCTGGTGTGTCATTGATAACAACTGCATTTAGAAGTCCTTTACCTCTCACTAATGTAGCCAGATCCGTTTTGGCTATAAGCTCTTCCATGCGAGCTCTAAATATAATCCCTAATTTATCAGCATTTTCTGCTAGTTTCTCATCCTCTACCACTTCAAGAGCTGCCATAGCTACCTTACAGCCCAGCGGATTTCCTCCGAATGTACTGCCGTGCTGGCCTGGCTTTATCACTTCCATAATGTGCTTATCAGCCAATACTGCTGATACTGGATAAACACCACCAGAAAGGGCTTTTCCTAATAAAAGCATGTCTGGCTTAAGATCTTCATGTGAGCAAGCGAGCAGCTTACCTGTCCTTGCTATACCTGTTTGAATTTCATCCGCAATGAAAAGAACCCCATACTTCTGACATAATTCATAGGCCTTCTTTAAATAACCTTCATCCGGAACCATTACACCTGCTTCACCTTGGATAGGCTCTACTAAAAATCCTGCGATATTATCTTCTTGAAGAACTCTTTCTAGTGCCTCAAGATCATTGTATGCTACAGAAATGAAACCTGGAGTGTAAGGGCCAAAGTTGTTTTTTGCATCCTCATCATTGGAGAAAGAGATTATTGTAGTGGTTCTGCCGTGGAAGTTGCCATCACAAACTATGATTCTGGCTTTATTTTCATCTATTCCCCTTTTCTCATAAGCATACTTACGACATATTTTTAAGGCAGTCTCCACAGCTTCTGCTCCAGTATTCATAGGTAAAACCTTCTCGAAACCGAAATAGCTGGTTACAAACTGCTCATAAGCACCTAATACATCATTATAAAAGGCACGGGAGGTAAGCGTAAGAGTTTCTGCTTGTTCTTTTAATGTGTTAATAATTTTGGGATGGCAGTGTCCCTGATTTACAGCGCTGTAGGCAGAAAGGAAATCAAAATATCTTTTACCTTCAGCATCCCACACGTATACACCTTCACCTTTAGATAAAACTACCGGAAGAGGATGATAATTATGAGCGCCATATTTATCTTCTAGTTGAATAGCTTCCTGCGAGCCTAATTTTTGATTTACAGTAGTGTTCATATCTATTTAATAGTTAAATGTGTATCTATTATTTTAGTTAATTATATATTAATTAAGGCGTGGTGCTTATTAATTTGGCGCAAAAGTAATAAATTTGCACGTAGAATAAAGGGAAATAGAGGCTTGTCTGGGCGCTTTCATGCACTTAGATAAATTTTTCTATAGAATAATTTAAATAGCACTTTGAATATTCTTAAAAATTTTCCGATATTTGCAGACCCAAATAAAAAAGGTACAAATTTAATTTTTTATAAAGATGTCAAGAGTTTGCCAGATTACCGGAAAGAGACCTCAGGTGGGAAATAACGTTTCACACGCAAACAATAAAACCAAAAGAAGATTCAATCCAAATCTTCAAAAGAAGAGATTCTATATCCCTGAGGAGGACAAGTGGGTAACTTTAAAGGTATCTGCTTCTGCTATTAGAACCATCAATAAGAATGGTATTACAGCCGTTTTGAAAAAAGCCAGGGCAAACGGTAACACATTGGTTTAAGTAATTAAAGCATTAAATAACATTTATCATGGCTAAGAAAGGTAACAGAGTTCAGGTGATTTTAGAGTGTACTGAGCACAAGGAAACTGGTAAACCAGGAACTTCAAGATACATCACTACAAAGAATAGAAAAAACACTACTGAGCGTTTAGAGCTTAAGAAGTATAACCCTATTCTTAAAAAATATACTGTTCACAAAGAAATTAAATAACTATGGCTAAGAAAGTAGTTGCAACCCTTCAGAAAAAAGAAGGTAAGAATTTTGCGAAAGTAATTAGAGCGGTAAGATCTGAGAAGACTGGTGCTTATACTTTCAGGGAAGAGATGGTTCCTGTTGATCAGGTAAAAGATACTTTAGCTAAAAAGTAAACAATAGCTTATATAAAAGCATTATTAAAGTCCCTTCTGAATAGTACTCGGAAGGGACTTTTTTGTTATTTTCACCCGATACTTATAACCGAAAAGGTGGCGCAGAAACCAACAGCCGGTTCAAACAGATAATTTTATGGCAATTTTTGGAGGTTTATTTTCAAAAGAAAAGAAGGAGTCCCTGGATAAGGGGCTTGAAAAGTCTAAGGAGAGCTTTTTCTCTAAATTAGGTAAGGCAGTTGTTGGTAAGTCTAAGGTAGACGAAGAGGTACTTGATGAACTAGAAGAAATATTAATCACCTCTGATGTTGGTGTTAACACCACCATTAAAATTATTGAGCGCATAGAAGAGCGAGTAGCCCGAGATAAGTATATGGGCGTGGAAGAGCTTGATAATATTCTTAGAGAAGAGATAGCAGGCCTTCTAGCTGAAAATAACACTGAAGATATCCAGGATTTTGGTATCCCTACGGATGTAAAAAGACCCTATGTAATTATGGTAGTTGGTGTAAATGGAGTGGGCAAGACCACTACCATTGGAAAGCTTTCTGCACAGTTTAAAAATCAAGGTCTTAAGGTAGTACTGGGAGCGGCAGATACTTTTAGAGCAGCTGCTGTAGATCAGATAAAACTTTGGGGTGATAGAGTAGGAGTGCCTGTAGTTTCGAAAGGTATGAATACTGATCCTTCTGCCGTAGCTTTTGACGCTGTAAAGCAGGGGGTAGATGACGGCGCTGATGTAGTAATCATCGATACAGCCGGTAGACTTCACACTAAAGTTAATCTTATGAACGAGCTTTCTAAGATTAAAAGGGTGATGCAGAAATTTATTCCTGAGGCTCCACATGAAGTATTGCTAGTGCTAGATGGTAGTACTGGTCAGAATGCTACCATTCAAGCTAGAGAATTCACAAAAGCTACAGAAGTTACTTCCTTGGCCATAACCAAACTAGATGGTACTGCCAAAGGTGGTGTGGTGATAGGAATATCTGATGAATTTAAAATACCTGTAAAGTATATAGGTGTAGGCGAAAAAGTAGAAGACCTACAAGTATTTCATAAAATGGAGTTTGTAGACTCTTTCTTCAAGAAGCAATAATTACTTTTTCGGATAAAACGGAACCGGTGAATTCCTTACCGGTATCCTAAAGATCAACCAGTAGTTAAATCCCCAGGTCACTTTTTCATCAGCTCTACCATATCCTGGTATGGTATTAGGAATGAGCTTTTCATCTTCAAAGCTGTTAACGCCAAACTTAAATCTGGCGGTATAGCCTAGCCACATAGTCTTCCATATTTTTACTTTAAGACCGCCTACTAGTTCAAACCACTTGGCGTTGATTGCATCATTTTCAATTCTTGCTGCGTGTAGTCCGTAGGTAGGATCGTTCTTAATATAAGAAAGGTCATCTGAAAATTTAGTGAAGGCATATCTTAATCCAAAGAATAGAGCACTTCTGTCCGGATCTTTGTATAAGAAGTTAATATCCGGACCGAATTTGAAATAAGATCCTTTTACATGATAAGCTGCGCTGTCATTAAATAATGATCTTTCTACCTGTCCATATTCTACATTGAATAGATATTTATGGAAATCAATATCAGCGTAGAAGTTAAGCTCAGTGTAATTATCCTTACTGAAGGTTTTTACCATACTGATAACGTCCGTACCAATCCTAATTCCTGTAGGAATGTACATAGTGCTGGAATCTAGTTCAGCAAGTAAAGAATCTGCCTTTTGCTTTACTTGTCCCTTAGTTTGGGCAAGGGTACAGAATGATGTGGCTATAAGGACTAAACTAATTAAATACTTTAACATCATTTCCGGTGCTGGCATTTGATAAAATATTATTAATAACCTTCACTGAGTCAACGCCGGTCGACTTTACGCTCAAGTTAGAGATTACAGTCTCCAGTCCGCAATCTTCAGAAACAAGTCTGGTGCCTACATGATACTTAAATGTTAAAGTAGACGGTCCGTAGGTGGTGATGAATGAAAAGACACTGCTGTCTCTATCAGTTCGTAAAGGTATAGTTAATGATGAGTACAGATCAGGAGCATAAAAGACAGTGTCTTCTATTCCCAGAGCCCTTAAAGATGAAACTCTGATGGTGTCAGAAGCATTTTCTGAGTTGAAAAAGCCGATGGTTACGTTTGTGGAGGCTTCGCTATTGCAGTCGGCGTCGTCAAGACAGGCCGTGAATAGAGCAGCACAGGCACAAACTATATAAATTAATCTATACTTCATTTTAATTAATCGCAAATATAGAACTTTGCACTATCTCCTCGTTGTTTGGTGAAGGTAAATGTCTAACATATTAAATAATCCAGGGTACTTGTGGTTCTCTTTTAGATTCAGAGGTACTTTTAGTAATTTTGCGTACATTTTAAATAGCATAGTTTGAAAACTAAAGGTAGAAAGAAGGATAAAGTAAACATCGTAACACTGGGTTGCTCCAAAAACCTGGTAGATTCTGAAGTAATGCTTACGCAGCTTCGTGGCAACAAGATTAATGCCACTCATGAAGATAAGAACGATGATGCTAATGTGGTGATTGTGAATACATGTGGATTTATTGATAATGCCAAGCAGGAGTCAATAGATACCATATTAAGATACGCAGATGCAAAGGAAGAAGGGCTTATTGAAAAGCTCTATGTAACTGGCTGTCTTTCTCAGCGCTATAAAGACGATCTGGAGCAGGAAATACCACAGGTAGATGCCTTCTTTGGAACAATGGAGCTTCCTTTTCTACTCAAGAAATTTAAGGCAGATTATAAGCAGGAGTTGGTAGGCGAAAGAATCCTTACTACTTCTAATCATTATGCTTATGTAAAAATAGCCGAGGGTTGTGATAGACCTTGTTCTTTCTGTGCTATTCCATTAATGCGAGGAAAACACGTTTCTAAACCTATTGAACAACTGGTTACTGAAGCGAAGAACCTGGCCAAAAATGGCACTAAGGAGCTTTTACTAATTGCACAGGATTCTACTTACTATGGATTAGATATCTATGGAAAAAGAAATCTGGCCGATCTTCTTAAGCATTTATCAGATGTAGAAGGTATCGACTGGATAAGGTTGCACTATGCTTTCCCTACAGGTTTCCCTATGGATGTTATGGATGTAATGGCCGAGCGTTCTAATATCTGTAATTATTTAGATATGCCTTTGCAGCATGGCTCTACCAGAGTTTTGAAAGATATGCGTAGAGGTACCACTCGTGAAAAGCAAGAGGCACTGATTCATGCCATTAGAGAAAGAGTGCCAAATATAGCATTACGAACTACACTGATAGCCGGTTATCCTGGAGAAACAGAAGCGGAGTTTGAAGAAATGTATGACTTTGTGGAGAGAATGAGATTTGAAAGATTAGGAATCTTCACCTATTCACATGAAGAAAACACCCATGCATATAATTTTGTTGATGATGTACCCGATGAGGTGAAACAAGATAGAGCTAATGCCGTAATGGAATTACAGGAAGGAATTTCCTACGAGCTAAACCAGCAGCGTATTGGCCAGACTTATAAGGTTCTTGTTGATAGAATGGAAAGCGGAAAATTCATAGGCAGAACAGAGTTTGATTCTCCTGAGGTGGATAATGAAGTGATCATAGACAACAAAGACGGACATATAAGGCTAGGTGATTTTGTTCAGGTAAAAATAGAAGATGCCACAGAATTTGATTTATACGGAAGTGTTGCGAAAGATTAACAGAGCGGCTTGCTGGTGCTCATTGGCGTGTATTAATTAAACCTTTTTATGAAAGTATCTAAAGTTGACTTTGCTCAGACTAATCAATTCTCATCTCTATTTCAAGATTACATTACAGAGAAAAGTCAACTTAAAGAATTCTACAATCTCTTTCCAAGGGTAGAAAACTTTGAAGATCAAATCAAGCAGAAGCAGTTTTCTGAGGAGTCTCGATCTGTGTTGGTTGATGCTTTGAAAGAGCAGTACCAACATATTGGGGAGGAGCCAGAAAACATAGAGCTACTGGCCGAGGACAACACGTTTACCGTCACTACTGGCCACCAGCTCAATATATTTACAGGACCACTATATTTTATTTATAAGATCGTAACGGTTATAAACACCTGTAAAGATCTAAAACACAAATACCCAGATTATAATTTTGTGCCTATCTATTGGATGGCTACTGAGGATCATGACTTTGATGAAATCAGTTATTTCCGATTAAATGGTAAAAAGCACATCTGGAAAACAGAACAAACAGGCGCGGTCGGTAGATTTAACACCAAAGAGCTGCAGCAAATCTTGGCTGCGGTGCCAGGAATGCCTGAATTTTTCATCAATGCCTATACAAAAAGTAAAAATTTAGCAGAGGCCGTTAGAAGCTATGTTCATCACCTTTTCGGAGAACATGGAATTGTAGTTGTTGATGGCGACCACCCAAAGTTAAAAGCAGCGCTAAAACCTGTAATCAGAGAAGATATCTTCGATACGGCGGTTAAGCCATTAGTAGATGAGCAGTCAATAAAACTTGAAGAGACGGGATATAAAACGCAGGTTTATGCCAGAGATATTAACTTTTTCTACCTTAAGGACGACGTTCGAGAGAGAATAGAGGAAGTTGATGGTAAATATCAGGTGCTTAATACAGAGATCAGCTTTGGAGCAGATGAGTTGAATGATTTAATCGATCAAAACCCAGAGTATTTTAGTCCTAACGTTATCCTAAGGCCTCTTTATCAGGAATTAATATTGCCGAACTTGGCTTATGCCGGAGGTCCTTCTGAAGTAGGGTATTGGTTGCAGTTAAAAACCATATTCGATCACTTCAAAGTGGCTTTCCCAATGCTAATGCCTCGTAATTTTGCACTGGTATTAACTTCACCCATTGAAACTAAAATGGGAAAGGTGGGCATTTCTATTGAAGATTTGTTCAAACCGAAAAGCAAGCTAGAGGCTGAGCTTGTGACTAAAAGTACCGACAAGGATATACAACTCAATGGACAAAAAGACGCCATTTTAGAATGGTTTGATAAGATTAAAGCGCAGGCTCAAGCCATAGATCCTACATTGAGTCAGCACGTGGAGGCCCAGCAAACCAAAACTGCCAACCGTCTTGATATTATTGAGAAAAAATTCATCAGAGCCGAAAAGAAAAATCAATCGGATAGAATGAGGCAATTGAGCGCCGTGTTTGACGAAATTTTTCCAAACGCAACACCTCAGGAAAGAATAGATAATTTCCTTAATTTTTACATGGTAAATCCCGATTTTGTCAATGAATTAATTGCCTATTTAGAACCGCTGGACTTCAGGTTCAATATTGTGCACCATGATTGACAAGAATACCCTTCGAAAAGTTTATTTGCAGAAAAGACTGGCCTTAAGTTCTACAGAATTTGAGAAGAGGAATAAACTTTTGGTTCAGAATTTCTCACTCTTTCTTAAAGATCATCAGTTTGAGGCTGCTCATTCCTTTCTTTCAATTGTAGATAAGAATGAAGTAGATACTCTATCCTTAATTTCAGTAATGAAAGATCAGGGTGTTTCAAAAGTCGCTATTTCAAAAAGTTTGCCTCAGGGTGAGCTAGAGCACTATTGGTATGATGATGATCTAATATTACAAACCAGTAAATGGGGGATACCAGAACCTGAACAGGGTAAGCTCGCGGATATCTATGAGTTAGATATGGTTCTGGTTCCGCTGATAAGCTTTGACCGATCCGGGCACAGGATAGGTTATGGTAAAGGTTATTATGATCGCTTTTTATCTAAAATCCCAGAAGTATTAAAAGTAGGTGTTTCTCTCGGACCACCTTTAGATCAAATTCCGTTTTCAGGTACACATGACATTCCTTTGAATATTTGTATTACGCCTTTCAGTGTTTATTATTTTAAAAAATAAGTAGCATCATCAATTAAGTGTTTTAAATACACTTTTTATTACATTCTCCCTCTTTTCTAGCTTGCCTTTTCTAATTTCATAGAGCACCTCTTCTTGGGGTGTGTTCAATCTTTATTAACCTAAACCTACTACCTTATGAAATTTTCACTGAAATTTCTGCTGTCTACTCTTGTGCTTTTTTTTGTCACCTTTTCCTGGGCGTGGTCTCAAGGAGAGGTAACTCGTTCGGGTAACACCTGGTCTGCCCGAATAAATGGAAATACTGTCTACACAGGTTCTCGTATGTTTGATGCAGTAAATGCAGCCTGTAGTAATGCCGGCTCTGGTGCTACTATTAATGTCAGAAACTCAGGAGACTCTGGTAATGATGGTGGAAATGTTTATGCCATTAGACCTTTGGCCAATCAAACTATCGATTTTCATGGTCATACCGTTAATTGTAATAGTAATGGAGACTTAGCCGTAGTCATTCATGCTGATCGAAGAAATGGAATAACGGTTAGAAATCTTGTGGTCACGGGCAATCCACGCTACGGACTTTGGTTCAGAGGCTGCTCTAATGTTACACTTACAAACATCACTATGAACCTGAGTAATAACAGCCCTGTGGGCTTGGGTATTAGAGTTGATGCATCCACTGCGGCGGCAGGCAATCTCACCATTAATGGAGATATTAACATTAATGGCAGTGCGGGACATGCTATAGAAACTTATGGTTTAAACGGTGTAAGCATAGGTGATGTGACCGTTACTAATACTGGAGGTTGCGGAGTTCTTCTTAATCAATCTCAAAACTGTACCGTAGGAGTAGTTACAGGAAACTACAATTGCTATGGTGGTGGTTATGCTACTTTTAGAGTGGCCAATGATAATGGATCCACAACCTGTGCTGGGGTTTATTCCCGCAATTCTGGCCGTGGCTTTTTCAGTGTTTCAGGGAGCCATGATTGCACTATTAATTGGGTGGATATAGCTAATACCACCAGCCATGGCATTTTTCTGGAAGATGCTACAAATACGCACGTACTGAGCGGCACGGTAGTAAATGGAAATCCGGATGTGCAGCAAGTAAGAACTTCTAATTGTACCGTAAATGTTAACGGATCAGGTGGTGGTGGAGATGATGGACCATCGTGCGGCGCTTGTTCCAGTGGCATTGTGAATGGTGGAACCTACAGAATTACACCTAGGCATGATCAGGGTAAGGCCCTGGAGTTATATAACTTCTCTACTGATAACGGCACTAATGTAAATCAATGGACTTACTGGGGAGGTAGCTATCAGCATTGGAGAGCTACGGATCGCGGTAATGGTTACTGGAGCTTTCATCCTGTTAATAACCTCGATAAATCGCTGGATATCTGGAATATGTCTACAGGAAATGGAGCTAATGTGAGTCTATATGATTATTGGGGAGGCAATGGCCAACTCTATTATTTTTCTAATGCTGGCAGCGGAGGCTGGGTTAGAATTAAATCCCGACTAAGCGACAAATGTCTTGACATCTCGGGTGCGTCCACCACAGATGGAGCTAACCTTAACCAATGGGATTGCCTCAGTGGTCAGACCAATCAAATGTTTCGGTTTGAGCCAGTATCAGCTTCGGCATTAAGAATAGATTTAGAAAAGGGCGGCGAGGATGAGATTCTATTCAGTGTTTACCCAAACCCGGTCAATGAAATGCTGCACATTGATTGGCCAGATTTAGAAGGAGATGCTGAAATACAGCTTTTCAATAATGCAGGAAAGGTTTTGCTAAAAAAGTCGCTTAAATCTGATAGGAATCAACTCGATGTCAGTCAGTTAGAGGAGGGCATTTATATAATTTCAATCTCACACAATGGACAGGAGCTGAGATCTGAAAAGGTGCTTATAGAACGCTAGAAAAAATAAGTCTCAAAGGATTAACCTTTGAGACTTATTTACATTAATGTATTTCTTGAATGGTAAACTTTCGGGTATTTAGCTCAAAGCTATCTCCAATAGCTTTGTCTAAGAGCTGAGTCCCTAGTGGAGATGTAGGAGCAATGGCGAAATAATCTTTCCCATCGATATTTATTTTTCCTGCACCTATACTAATGTAAAAGATACCATTGTTGGTAGTTACTAAGCTTCCAGATTGAATGTTAGTATAGATTTTTCCTGGTGTAATACCAGTTAATATCTCTTTTAACTTTCTGGCTTCTGCTAGCTGAACGGCGTTATTTTCCATTTCCTGCTGCATCATCTCTCTGCCTGTTTCATATTTATCACCTGCAGAGCTTTTCGTTTCATCATTGGCGGCTTCTTGAGCTGATTCCATGGCTTCCTTCGCATTTTTAATGCGTTGGTCTACGAAATTTACACAATACTCGTATAGCTTCCGCTTAAGGCCTATTTGCTGTTCCATTTTGCTTTGTCTAAAATAATCTGCAAAATTTGATGAACTTTATAAATGAAGCAATAGGTAAGTGGATAATTATTTTTCCACCGCGATATTTAAGAAGGAATCATCCTTCGCCTCTAGCTGGCTAGCACCCATCAAATAGCGATCTACAGCTATAGCGGCCTCTCTTCCTTCTGAAATAGCCCACACTACCAAAGACTGACCTCTTCTGGCGTCACCAGCGGCAAATATATGTTCTTTGCTGGTTTGGTAGCCTCTGGTTAAAGCATTACCTCGAGGGTCAGTTTCAATATCAAGTTCTTTTAAAAGCTTGTTTTCAGGAGCCACGAAACCAATGGCTAAAAGAGCCAAATCACATGGAATAGTCCTTTCAGTATTTTCAATTTCTTTGAAAGAAGGTCTTCCATCTTCCGCTGTGGTCCATTCAATGTCTACCAGCTTTACTTTTTCAAGTTTTCCGTCTGTACCAATAAATTCTTTGGTAAGAATAGCCCATTCTCTATCAGCACCCTCTTCATGAGAAGATGAGGTTCTGAGAGTCATAGGCCATAAAGGCCAGGGGTCTTTCTCAGTTCTGTGAGTCAAGGGCTTAGTGAGTAATTCTATCTGAGTTACAGACTGTGCTCCATGTCTGTTGGAAGTACCAATACAGTCAGAACCTGTATCTCCACCACCAATAACCAGAACGTTTTTATCTTTAGCAGTGATTTTATCAGCTACAGTGTCACCAGCTACTTCTTTATTTTGCTGGGTTAGGAAATCCATGGCAAAATATACGCCTTGAAGATCACGACCAGGGATAGGTAAATCTCTTGGTTGTGTAGATCCTGCGCATACTACTACCGCATCGAAGTTATCATTGAGCTCTGAAACTGGTATGTCAGTGCCAATATTACTATTGGTTTTGAAAATAATACCCTCTTGCTCCATGATGTCAACTCTTCTCTGAACCACCCATTTTTCAAGCTTGAAATCAGGAATTCCATATCTTAAAAGTCCACCAACACGATCAGCTCTTTCAAAAACAGTTACCAGATGGCCTGCTTTATTTAATTGAGCTGCCGTAGCTAAACCTGCGGGCCCAGAACCAATTACAGCTACTTTTTTGCCTGTTCTCTCTTTAGGCGGCTGGGGTTTGATGTAGCCAAGCTCGTAGGCTTTTTCTGCAATAGATTTTTCTATATGCTCAATAGCTACAGGTGGTTTATTTATACCGAGTACACAGCTGGCTTCACAAGGAGCAGGACATATACGACCTGTGAACTCCGGGAAGTTATTGGTAGAGGTTAATATTTGTACAGCCTCTTCCCACTGTTCTCTATATACGGCATCATTAAATTCAGGAATAATATTTCCTAATGGGCAGCCACTATGGCAAAAAGGGATGCCACAATCCATGCAACGTGCTGCTTGCTGCTTCGTTTTGCTTTCAGGGAATTCCTCATAGATTTCACGATAGTCGCTAATCCTTTTTTGTGGATCTCTGGAAGATGGCAGCTCTCTGTTGTATTGTAAAAATCCGTCTTTTTGTCCCATGTTATACAGCCACTTTTAGTGATTCTTTTCTTTTTAATAAAACTTTCTTGTAGTCGTGAGGAATGACTTTGATGAACTTGCCAATCTCTGAAGACCAGTTGTCTAAAACTTTTCTAGCTAGTTCACTGCCAGTGTGTTTTACGTGGTTTTCAAGCATTTGGCTTAGCTGTGTTTTGTCTTCTTCCTCTAGTGGATCCAGACCAACCATTCCTTTATTGCAAAGTTGATCAAACTGGCCATTCACATCATAAACATAGGCTATACCACCACTCATTCCTGCTGCGAAGTTTTTACCAGTAGGTCCAAGTACTACTACATTACCACCTGTCATATATTCACAAGCATGGTCACCTACGCCTTCTACCACTACACTTACTCCTGAGTTTCTTACGCAGAATCTTTCACCCGCCATTCCACGGATGTAAGCTTCACCTTTAGTTGCGCCATAGAAGGCCACATTACCAATGATGATGTTATCTTCAGCTTTAAAAGTGGCAGTTTTATCTGGATATACTGAAAGGTGTCCACCGCACATACCTTTACCGAAGTAATCATTAGCCTCTCCTTCCAGATCAAAAGTGATTCCTGAAGTAAGGAACGCCCCAAAGCTTTGACCAGCAGAGCCCTGGAATTTAAATTCGATGGTATTTGCCGGTAAGCCCTCTCCTTTATGAACTTTACTTACTTCATTAGATAAGATGGCGCCAACAGCACGGTCTGTATTCTTAATTGGGAAGCTCTTAGATACTTGCTCCTTGCTTTCTATGGCAGCTTTAGCCGCTTCTACTAATTCCCAATCTAAAACCATATCTAATTCATGGTCTTGATCTACTTGCTTGTAGATACCTACATGACTTGACACGTTTTCTTTAAATAATATCGGGGTTAAGTCAAGACTCTTATATTTCCAGTGGTTTATGTCACTTCTTACCTTCAGCACGTCCGTTTGGCCCACCATATCATTAATGGTTCTGAAACCTAACTGAGCCATGATTTGTCTTAAATCTTCAGCTAGGAAATTAAAGAAGTTAACGACATGGTCAGGATCCCCAGTGAAGAGCTTTCTTAACTCTTTATCTTGTGTTGCAATACCTACAGGGCAGGTGTTTAGATGACATTTTCTCATCATGATACAACCTTCTACTACTAAGGCCGCAGTGGAAATACCCCACTCCTCAGCACCAAGTAAAGTAGCTATGGCTAAATCTCTACCTGTTCTTAGCTGACCATCAGTTTGTACTACAATACGGCTTCTCAGGTCATTTTTAACTAATGTCTGATGAGCCTCCGCTAAGCCTAGCTCCCAAGGTAATCCCGCGTGTCTGATAGAGCTGAGTGGTGAAGCACCCGTTCCGCCGTCAGCACCTGAGATAAGTACTACATCAGCATTAGCCTTACTTACACCCGCAGCTACAGTACCTACTCCAGCTTCAGAAACTAGTTTTACATTTATTCTGGCTGCTCTATTTGCGTTCTTTAAATCGTAAATAAGCTGAGCCAAATCTTCGATAGAGTAAATATCATGGTGAGGCGGAGGTGAAATAAGTCCTACGCCAGGGGTGGAATGTCTTACTTTTCCAATCCAGTCATCCACCTTATGACCAGGTAGCTGACCACCTTCACCAGGCTTGGCTCCCTGAGCCATTTTTATTTGAATCTCATCAGCATTGCTGAGGTAATAGCTGGTTACACCGAAACGGCCTGAAGCTACCTGCTTGATCGCAGATCTTTCCCAGTCGCCATTTTCTTTTCTTTCAAACCTAACCTCATCTTCTCCTCCTTCACCACTGTTACTCTTAGCGCCTATGCGGTTCATAGCTATGGCTAAAGTAGTATGAGCTTCGTGAGAAATAGATCCGAATGACATGGCGCCGGTAGCAAATCTTTTGAAGATCTCTTCCTTAGGCTCTACTTCCTCAATAGGAATAGAGTTTCGGCTTTTGAAATCTAAAAGACCTCTAAGCGTGAGCGCATCACGGGTTTGGTCATTGATTTTATGAGCATATTTTTGATATAGCTCATAGTTGTTAGTTCTGGTAGAATGCTGTAAAAGGTGAATGGTTTCAGGGTTGAAAGTATGTCTTTCTCCTCTTCTCTTCCACTGATAAACACCACCAGTTTCTAACGTTTTTGTATTTGTGTGGTAAGCACTTCTATGTCTGGCAAGCACTTCTACTGCCAGGCCATCGAAATCCAGACCGTCGATTCTAGATATAGTTCCTTTGAAGCATCTGTGGATAACTTTTTTACTTAGTCCTAATGCCTCAAAAATCTGAGCAGATTGGTATGACTGTAAGGTACTGATACCCATTTTAGAGAGTACTTTCAACAAACCATAACCAATGGCCTTTTGATAATTTGCAAATGCATCTTCTTCAGATACTTTTTGCTCAAGAAGCTCCTGATCATTTAAATCCTTGATAGACTCAAGTGCAAGATATGGGTTAATAGCACTTGCTCCGTAACCAATAATAGTTGCAAAGTGATGTGTTTCTCTCACGTCACCAGCTTCTACTATAATACCGGCCTTGGTTCTTATCTTATTCTTCACTAAATGCTGATGAACAGCTCCTGTAGCCAATAGCGATGGGATAGGGGCATGGTTTTCATCTACTTTTCGGTCAGAGATAATTAATACCTTTTTGCCTGCACGTACAGCTTCTTCTGCCGCGGTACAGATGGCATCTAATCCCTCTTCAAGTCTACCAGCTTCACCATCAGCCACAAATACTGAATTGATGATTGTGTAGTCAAAACCGAAATTAGCCAGGTTTTTAAATTTCTGTAAATCAGAGTTTAATAAAACCGGCTGAGATATGTGAATCTGCTTGGTATGTTCAGGGCTTTCTTCAAGAATATTTAAGCTTTCACCCACTCTGGTAAATAATGACATTACCATACGCTCCCTGATCGGGTCAATCGGTGGATTACTTACCTGAGCAAATAGCTGCTTGAAGTAATTAGAAATGTGCTGACTTTGATCAGATAACACAGCTAAAGGAGTGTCTGCTCCCATAGAACCGATTGGCTCTGTGCCGCTAACGGCCATTACACCTAATATAATTTTTAGTTCTTCAGAGGTGTATCCAAAGGCCTTTTGTCTTAATGATAAGGTCTCTTTGTTAAATGACACTTCTACATTAGTAGGAGCAGGAATAAGTCTAAGCTTAGTTCTGTGGTCTCTTATCCATTTATCATAAGGACTTCTTTTACTAATTTTAGCTTTGATCTCCTCATCGTAGATCACACGTTTTTCTTCCAGGTCAACCAAAAGCATTTTTCCTGGCTGCATACGGCCATTGCTTTCTACGTTTTCTGGTTTTACAGGTAGGGCACCAGTCTCAGAAGAAACGATAAGTCTACCGTCTTTAGTAATACAGTATCTTGACGGACGCAGACCATTTCTGTCTAGGGTAGCACCTATCTGCTTTCCATCAGTAAACACTAAAGCTGCAGGACCATCCCAGGGCTCCATAAGAGCGGCATGGTATTTATAAAATGCCTTCCTGTCGGCATCCATTAAGGGATTATCTTCCCAGGCCTCAGGCACCATCATCATCATTACATGAGGGAGAGACCGACCGCTTAGAACGAGCATTTCTACAAGTGCATCGAAGTTGGCTGAATCAGAATGGGCTGGGTCTGTTATGGGAAGGAGCATTTTGAGTTCTTCATCTGTAAACAGCGAAGACTTCATCATAGCTTCTTTAGATTTCATTTTCGTCACATTACCTCTAATGGTATTTATTTCACCATTATGAGCCATGTATCTGAATGGCTGAGCAAGCTTCCAGTTAGGGAACGTGTTTGTACTAAACCTGGAATGTATAATTGATAATGCAGACGTAACGTGCTCATTCTGCAAATCATAATAATATGGGCGCAGCTGGTTAGTTCTCAACTGGCCTTTATAAACCATAACTTTGCTGGAAAGGCTGGGCACGAAGAAATCCGTGTTATTACCTTTTACATTATGGCCTATATAGTGAGTAGTATAATTTCTAAGTACGAATAGCTTTCTTTCAAGCGCTTCGGTGGTGATGTTATTATCAGAGTGCTTAAGGAAAATCTGCTCTATTACAGGCTCTACATTTCTGGCGCCAGAACCTGGAATATTATGATTAACGGGAACATTTCTATAGCCTAATAGAATGAATCCCATTTCTTCAGCGTGTTTTTCGAGTATTTCTCGACATTCATTTCTTACAGCTGGGTTTACGGGGAAGAAAATCATTCCTGCTCCATACTTTCCTGCTTCAGGAAGCTCAAAACCTAGCTTCTCACATTCTGTAGCTAGAAAATCATGCGGTATTTGAATTAGAATACCTGCTCCATCTCCAGTTTCCGGATCACTACCAGTACCACCCCTATGCTCCATATTCTCAAGCATATCTATGGCATCTTGTACAATGGCAGAGGTTTTACTTCCGTCTATATTAGCAATGCAACCTATTCCGCAGGCGTCATGTTCTAGCTCCGGGGTGTACAACCCCCGCTGTTGATCACTTTTCATAAGCATAAATTAGTTTAGGGATTGGCTAATGGTATTTAGCCGTTTGAGCGACTCTTACTAGAATACACTGTAAAAATTTAACGTAATTAACGAAAAACCGAGCGTATTGCATAAAAGTTTAGGTTCTTTTATGATTTTTTTAATCGAAGCCCTAGTTTTTTAAAATTATAGTAAACTTAAATCGATTGCGAAAATTCTTATTCTGCAAACGTGTGAATTTCACACTTTTACAGCCTGTATCATCTCCTTTTTTCCGGGAGGGCCTGGCAGGGTGTTTACCTGGAATCCTAGCTGTGCCAGATCTCTTTTTAGCTGACCTTTGGCGCAGTAGGTAACGAAAATTCCTTGAGGCTTTATAGACTTTGAAACTTTCTTCAAAATCTCATAGCTCCACATTTCTTCTTGCTTGTTAGGAGCAAAGGCATCGAAATAAACTACATCAAATGCTTCATCCTCTAAAGGGAAATTTTCTAGCTTATCTTCTATCTTTTTTAACAAAAACTGAGGGTGGATAGGTTCAGTAGTGGCCCAAGGCGTGTTGTGGATTAGCTTGAGCCAATTTTCTCCTTTCTCGTTTTTAATTTGCTGACCGTAATTAAGGTGGTCTGTAACTTCGGGGGAAAGAGGAAATGCCTCTATAGATGTCATCTCAATATGGAGAATATTTTTTTCTGAATAGTCGGCAGTAAGTAGGGCATTAAGGCCGGTGCCTAAGCCTACTTCAAAAATGGAATATGTTTCTTGCTTTTTATTTTGAGTGTAAGCATCTAGCCCATGCTTAATGAAAACATGGAGAGACTCCTGAATAGCACCATGAAAAGAATGGTAGGTCTCATTCAAATGCGCTACATATAGCGAATGAGAACCATCATCAGTGGTGATAATCTTTATGTCAGGCTTATTACTCATTAATAATTAAAACTGTAGCGAATGCTGAAACTCCTTCTTCTTTGCCTACGAAGCCTAGTTTTTCCGTAGTAGTAGCCTTAATAGATACATCTTCTTCTGATATTCCCATTACTTCGGCAAGGCAGCTCTTCATAGCAGGAATATGTGGGTTCACTTTAGGCTGCTGTAGACAAATGGTGCTGTCTATATTTCCAATTTCCCAGCCTTTTTCTCTAATGAGAACCATTACCTCTTTCAGTAAAATTTTGCTGTCAATGCCTTTAAACTTAGGATCAGTATCAGAAAAGTGAAAACCTATGTCACGCATATTGGCAGCACCTAATAAGGCGTCACAGATTACGTGTATAAGAACATCTGCGTCTGAATGACCTACAGCTCCTTTAGTATGCTCCAGCTTAATTCCACCTAACCAAAAGTCATAGCCTTCTTTCAGCTGATGCACATCGTACCCAAAACCTGTTCTTATCTTCATATCTTTTTCTCTTTAGCCTTATAGTAAAGTACAGAGCAGTTTGTCTCTCTTAAAATTTCAGGGGCCAAAGATGCAATTTTCTCCTGAGTTACGGATTGAATCAGCTCACCTTCTTCGTTCACATAATTGGCATTGCCTGATAAAGCTGCAAATGCTAAACTTCTGGCTCTGCTCAAAATTTCTACTTCTGAAAAAACTAAGGTCGACTCAGCCTGATTCTTTACTTTTTCCAGTTCTTCTGCCTCAATGCCATGATCTAAAAAGTCTTGAATCACCCCCCATACTTTTTTCTCAGCCTCTTCTATACTTACACTATCAGCTACCTGACCACTTATTACTAAAAGCCCTGGATCGATACTTCCGGTGATATAAGAATTAATAGAGCTGAAATAGGTTTCGTCCTTCACCAGCTTTTGGTATAGTCTGGAAGACTTTTCCCTTCCTAGAATGTCACTTATAAGGTCTACAGCATTGTAGTCCGGATCGTATTTTCCAGGCATGTGAAAAGCCATGGTCAGCACATCGGTTGGTACGTCCTCCTGGATTTCGAAAAACCTTCTCTCATTTTGGCGAGGTTCTTTCGGAAGGGCTCTTTTGTAAGGAGCTCCTGCAGGAATAGGCCCAAACCATTTGTTAGCCAATTCTTTTACCTGTTCAGTGTCTACATTTCCAGCAACTACCAGGATGGCCTGATTAGGGATGTAATGTTTATAGAAAAAAGACTTTACATCCTCCATGGTTGCTTCTTCTATATGGCTAATTTCTTTGCCAATAGTAGGCCACTGGTAAGAGTGAGTGTTATAAGCTAAAGGCCTGAGCTTTAACCATAAGTCTCCATATGGTTGATTTAGGTATCGTTGCTTAAACTCTTCAATAACTACTTTTTGCTGTGTTTCAAGTACCTGCGGGTCGAAAGAAAGGCTGAGCATTCTATCTGATTCCAGCCAAAAACCGGTTTCCAGGTTTTGGTAAGGTAAAGTCATGTAATAGTTAGTTACGTCAGGTGTGGTAAAAGCATTATTTTCTCCACCCGCTTGCTGTAGCGGTTCATCGTAACTTTCTATGTGTTTGGATCCACCGAACATTAAGTGCTCAAAAAGATGGGCGAATCCTGTTTTTTCAGGGTCCTCATCTCGAGATCCTACATCGTAAATTATATTAAGTACTGCGGTTTGTACACTTTTATCTTCATGTACTATTACCCGAAGGCCATTATCTAGTGTGAAGCTGTTGAATTCAATCATGTGAAACAAAAATAAAAATATAACATCATTTTGCAGATATGGTCAATGCTTTAAATTTGTTTGAAACGATAACGCTGCTGTATGAACTTTGACCGTAAGGAATATTCTGATGAGATTTTAAAATCATTATACGAAGGGCTTCTCAGGCCCAGGATGATAGAAGAGAAGATGCTGATTTTGCTGAGGCAAGGCAAAATAAGTAAGTGGTTTTCAGGTATTGGCCAGGAAGCTATTTCGGTAGGAGCCACTCAAGCGCTGGAAGATGATGAATATATCCTTCCGATGCATAGAAATTTGGGTGTGTTTACTTCTCGTGGCATTCCTTACCATAGGCTCTTTTCACAGTTTCAGGGAAAACTGTCTGGTTTTACAAAAGGTCGCGATCGTTCATTTCATTTCGGTACGAATGAGTTTCACATAGTGGGTATGATTAGCCATTTGGGACCTCAGCTTTCGGTTGCTGATGGTATAGCTCTGGCAAATAAGCTGGCCAATGAACAAAAAGCTACCATTGTATTCACTGGAGATGGCGGTGCTAGCCAGGGTGAATTTCATGAGGCCCTTAACGTAGCGGCTGTCTGGGATCTGCCGGTGATTTTTGTGATTGAGAATAACGGTTATGGTTTGTCAACACCCAGTTCTGAGCAGTTTAGATGCGAAAGTTTTACGGATAAAGGTATTGGTTATGGAATTGATGCTATTAAAATAGATGGCAATAATGTATTAGAAGTATATAGCACACTTTCTCAGCTGGCAAAAAGCATAAGGAACAATCCGAAACCTATAATTGTGGAGGCCATGACCTTTAGAATGCGAGGCCATGAGGAGGCGTCAGGCACTAAGTATGTTCCAAAAGAACTGATGGATAAGTGGGCATTGAAAGATCCATTAGTGAATTATGAAGATTATCTCTTGAAAGAAGGGGTGATAGATCAGGCTTTTATTAAAAAACTGAGAAAGAAGATACAGGCAGATATTGATGAAGGGTTGAATCAAGCTTATGCAGAAAGCCTGCCTGCAGTGGTACTTGAGGAAGAAATAAATGACATGTATGCCCCTCATGTACAGCAAGTTGTAGAGCCTAGTACTGAAAATAGATCGGACAAAAGGTTTGTTGATGCTATTTCGGATGGCCTTCACCAAAGCATGGAGAAATATCCTGAGCTAGTGATTATGGGACAGGATATTGCTGAATATGGGGGTGTTTTTAAAATTACTGAAGGCTTTTTAGATGCCTTTGGCAAAGAAAGAGTGCGGAATACACCACTTTGTGAATCAGCGATAATTGGTATAGGCCTTGGCTTATCTATTAAAGGTCAGAAAAGTGTCATTGAGATGCAGTTTGCTGACTTTGTTACTTGTGGATTTAATCAGATCGTTAATAATTTGGCCAAATCTCATTATAGATGGCAGCAAAATTCTGATGTGGTTGTAAGAATGCCTACAGGCGCTGGCGTGGGAGCGGGTCCATATCATAGTCAAAGCAATGAAGCCTGGTTTTTTCATACTCCAGGGTTAAAAATTGTATATCCATCTAATCCCATTGATGCAAAAGGCCTTTTGGCTGCAGCCATTGAAGATCCTAACCCGGTAATTTATTTTGAGCATAAATACTTATATCGCTCATTAACCGCTCAGGTGCCGGATGATTATTATACTACTGAAATAGGGAAGGCCGCTTTGATCAATGAAGGTAAGGATCTCTCTATTATTACATATGGTATGGGGGTGCACTGGGCTAAAGAGGTGGTGGCCGATAAAGGTATAGAAGCTGATATTCTTGATTTGAGAAGCCTGCTTCCATGGGATAAGGAGGCTGTGAGTGCCACCGTAAAAAAGACAGGAAAAGTAATTGTGCTTCATGAAGATTGTCTTACTGGCGGAATAGCCGGAGAGATAAGCGCATGGATCAGTGAATATTGCTTTAAGGACCTGGATGCGCCGGTTTTCAGAGTCGGAAGTCTGGATACGGCGGTTCCGTTTGCGGCACCTTTGGAAGAAAACTTCCTTCCAAAACAGAGGCTGGCACAAAAAATTGAGGAATTGGTGGAATTTTAATTAAATTAGAGCGTTTAAAGGCTTACTGAGTTCTAATTTTTTAAGTGATCAGCCGGATTGAGATTGTACAATCAAATACCATTTTTTAGCAAACTGTCTATATTACGGACCTTAATCTGTAGTGTTTTGGTGCTTTTCATGTTCGTACTTAGCTCACCTGAAGCAAAAGCTCAGGGTAAGAGAACGGAGTACGAGAAGGTCAATCGTGCCAAAAACAAAAAAAACAGAAGGCTTAAAAGGAGAGGTGATAAGGGCAAGTCTAACCGCCAAAAGGTAAGAGCTACTCGATTTAAAATCAGATCGAGACAGGGAGAACGTGCCTATCAAGGAGACATCACTGGAAGAAGATTTAGCACTAAAAGATCAGATAGGCCTAACTGGGGCGCTAAAATAGCTAAACCCGATCCTTATGCTGGTAGAAAAAGGTCCAGTGAAGGCAGCAGAGCAAAAGCTTCCCGTCAAACTCCCAGGTATTCCTCTAGAAAAAGAGAAAAAGCAGGTTCAGCTGCCGGCAGAGCTTTTAATACTCAATCAGTAAGAACTTCATTTACAGGAAAGGCCAGGTACAGGCCAGGGATAGGATCTGGAAGATCGGCTTCCCGGCCTTCAGAAAGAAAAGTTAAGAGTTCTCGCATTTCACCGAGATCAGCCTCTGGTGCGTATAACGTAAGGAGAAAGAAAAATCCATATTCAGCATTTAGAAGAAAAACACCTTGGGAGCGTGCCTATCAAGGAGATATTACTGGGCGAAAATTTAGAGCCAAGAAAAGTAGTATCAATCCGATCCTTCAGCGTCCGGGAAGAATCAAATATACATCAGCCAGTGGTAGAAGGGGAGATAGAGCCTATAATGGAAAAATGCAAGGCGGACATGTATCAGCTACTCGAGGTAGAGAACGAGCCTGGAGGAATGATATTAGTGGTCATAAACTAAGAAATAGCAGATCCAAAAGACCAGACTTTGGTGGATCGCAGTTTCAGGCATATCCTACCAGAAAAAGAAAAGGAGATAGAGCTTTTAATGGCAAACTGAAAGGAGGAGGATTTAAATCAGTGAGCTCCAGAAAGGAAAGAGCAGGAAGTGCACTTCCCCAACTTAAAGCTCCAAGTTTAGGTGCTGGTTTCAGAGGAAAGACCAAGCGAGGAAAGGTTTATAAAGGAGGAGGCAGCGTAAGTGGCAAGCGATGGAATAATGGAGGTAGAGCTGTGCAGGGAAGGGGACCTAAATCTCAGGATACGCGTATAGCTGGGTTCCAAGGTAATGTTAAGGGCGGTAGAATTCTCAAAGGAGGAGGTAGTATTAGTGATCGTACAAGAAATAATGGTGGTCGCGCAGTTCAGGGTAGAGGCCCGAGAAGACAAGATCAGAGGATAGCTCGTTTCCAGGGTAATGCCAAAGGTGGAAAAGTTTTGAAAGGTGGAGGTAGTATCAGCGGAAACCTTAAAAATAATAATGGAAGGCCCGTTCAAAGCCGTGAGCCAAGATCTCAGGATAGAAACACTGCCCGTTTTCAGGGAAATGTGAAGGGAGGAAAAGTTTTGAAAGGTGGAGGTAGCATAAGCGGTCAGCCAAGAAATAATAATGGTAGACCAGTGCAAAGCCGAGAGCCTCGATCGCAAGATAGGAGCACAGCGCGTTTCCAAGGAAATATTAAAGGAGGAAGACCTATTAAAGGTGGCGGTAGTGTAAGCGGCCAGTTATGGAATAATAAGGAGCGTCCTATTAAGAGCCGTGAGCCAGTTACTCAGGATAGGAAATCTGCAGCATTCCAGGGTAATATAAAATATAAGAAGGATCAGATTAAAAAGAACGCTGAGAAGTCAGCCAACTTTAAAGGTAACATCAAAATGTTCTCTTACATGAATGATGATGGTCCTGATGATGCGCATAAGTATCGTGGTGATATGAAGAGGGGATTTAAATATAAAAAGAATCCGAACTCTGCCGAGGAGGCTCTGAAGGTAAGAAAGCCAGATAAGAACTTTTTCAAAACTGGTAAATATACCGGAACCATTAAAGATAAAAGGCAGTTTAAACAAAACCCTTCAGCCGCTGATGCGTCTTTGAAAAATAGACCTAGAGGAGAGGGCACTGCTAAAGGCATGGCTTTTAAAGGCCGTTTTAAAACTAATGTTACTTATAAAACGAGACCTCATTCTGCCGAAGGAGCTTTAAAAGGTAAAGGTCCGTCAAAAGCAGCTGTTAAAGCGAGTGATTACCAGGGTAACATAAAAATGAGGTCTAAAAGAGTGGGTGACAGACATCCTGATTTTAAATATTTAAGCCTGCATTCAAACGGTAAGAAGGAGAAGGATAAGTTTTTTAGCTTTAAGATTCTATGGTCGAAGCTCTTTAAGAAAGAAGAGAATCAGCCTGATAATCTAAAGTATAATGGCAAAAAGCCTAGATACGATAAAAGAGAGAAAGATCTTTGGAACGATTAATATATGGAGTGGATAAAAATTGATAACGAAGCACAATTAGAAGCAATAAAAGAGGAATCTAAAACGCAGCCGGTTTTATTGTTTAAGCATAGCACCAGATGTTCTATCAGCAGCATGGCTCTGAATAGAGTGGAGCGTTCCTGGTCAGCTTCTGATAATGAAATTTTAAAGCCTTACTATCTGGACCTGATCCAATACAGAAGTATATCAGATAAAGTGGCAAGTGACTTTAATGTCCCACATGAATCTCCACAAGCTATTTTAATAAAAAATGGGGAAGCCATCTTTGATAGCTCCCACATGTCTATTAATTATAACGACCTTAAAGAAAAGGCTAAAAGTTAAACGTAACAGTTTGCTTTAGATCTGAGGATAAGCTTAATGCTACAGGACAAGTTAAGGCAGCTCTTTTAAGCACTTCAATTTGCTTCGGAGTTGCCTCTAAACTGTCATGTGTAAACTCAATCTTTATTTCGCTGATTTTTCTGGGGCTAGCACTCATAACCTTGGTAACATTGGCCATAAGTCCTTTTAAATCAACACCTTCCTGATCTGCTTTAATGCCCATTATGGTCATCATGCAGCTACACAAAGCGGAAGAAACAAGGTCAGTCGGAGAGAAAGCTTCACCCTTTCCATTATTGTCTGTAGGGGCATCTGTTATTACCTGATTTGCTGATTTTAAGTGAGTTGCAGTAGTCCTTAGTTCACCTAAATATTCAGTAGTCATTGAGTGTGTCATAAAATAAAACTATAATTGAGTGATTTTCGTTAATACGATTAAAATCCTTAAATTTATACAATATAAACTTTCAATTGCTTGATTATGGGCAAAAAGCTGTTGGTTATTTTTTTGATGTCGTTACCTGTTTTAGGCTTCTCTCAAAAGCTGGAGGCAGATAACTATGAGACGGAGTTTATTTGGGGGGTAAATAAGAATACTGCGGGCGGACTTATAGGTGGTGTGGTAGCAAGAAGTTCTAAAAGAATCTCTGACAGAATGTACCAGAGCTATGGTATAGAGCTTATGAATGTGAAGCATCCTGCAGAGTTAAGGGTCACCAGTTATACGGGTGGTCAGTTCATTTCCAGAAAATTAAATTATCTCTACGCTATAAGACTTCAATACGGCCGTGAATTGGTTTTATTTAGAAAAGCTCCTCAGCAAGGGGTTGAAATTAAAGCCCTCGGTGCTATTGGTCCTTCCATAGGTGTTGTTACTCCATATTACATTAGCTACTTTGAATCAAATAGTTATGATTTAGCTTATGCTCCCTATGAGGAGTTTGTTGCCAAAAACAAGAGCGACAATGACATTTATAGTTCTGGTAGAATCATGCAGGGAATCTTCGAGTCTAGTTTTAGAATAGGTGCTAACCTAAAAGGAGGATTAAGCTTTGAGCTTGGTTCTCAGAAAAGCCATGTTACTGGTTTTGAGTTAGGCTTTTTGCTAGATGCCTATGCAGGAAAAGTGGAGCTGGTAAATGGCGCTGATGACAAAAACTTTTTCCCAACAGCCTTCATTACTCTTTTCTACGGAAAAAGAAGATAATAGAAGACAATTCGCCTAATCGTAAAGGTTTATTCCCTAGTTTTGCAATTTGAACAATCGTATCATTTACTATGATAGAATTACCAGTAATATCCGCAGGAGAAGAAAAAAGAAGCGTAAACCAGATTGGCTTAGAGTTAAACTACCCATTGGTAAGGAATATGCTAAGGTAAGAAAACTGGTAGATACCCATAAATTACATACTATTTGTGAAAGTGGTAGCTGTCCTAACATGGGAGAATGTTGGGGTGCAGGTACGGCCACATTTATGATTCTAGGAAATGTATGTACCAGAAGCTGTACTTTTTGTGCAGTAGCTACAGGTAGACCACCTGAATATGATGAGGAGGAGCCGAAGCGAGTGGCTGAAGCCATTAATTTAATGGGTGTGAAGCATGCTGTGATTACATCAGTAAACCGTGATGAGCTTAAAGATAGAGGTGCTGAAATCTGGTACCAGACAGTGGTGCAGACTAAGGCGTTAAGTCCTGAAACGACCATTGAAACGCTTATACCAGATGTTAAAGGAAACTGGGCTGCGCTCTATAGAATGATTGAAGGAGGTCAGGAGGTAGTTTCGCATAACGTTGAAACAGTAGAAAGACTTTACAGAAGAGTTCGTCCTCAGGCTAAATATCACAGAAGCTTAGAGCAGATAAAGAAAACTAAAGAAGCAGGTAAAAGAACTAAATCAGGCATTATGCTTGGTGTAGGTGAAACTGTTGATGAGGTGCACAAAGCAATGGATGACCTTGCCGCAAATGGGTTGGATATCTTAACATTGGGCCAATACTTACAGCCTACTAAAATGCACCTTGAAGTAGCTGAATTTATACATCCTGATCAATTTGCTGCCTATAAAGAAGAAGGCTTAAAGAGAGGTTTGAAATATGTAGAATCAGGACCATTGGTAAGATCTTCTTACCATGCTGAAAGACATGTGAACGTTCCTATCTAATATAAGGATAATAAGAAAATGAAAAAGGCCGATGATTGATAAATCATCGGCCTTTTTACATATAAAGAATAATTGACTTAGTTCTTGTCTAGTTTTTGATCCTGAAGCTTATCAACTACTATTCTATCTTCTCTGTTGGCTAAAACCCAGGCAGTATGGAAAACCAATTGAGCTCTTTTTTGTAAAAGATCGAAGTTGATTTTATCCACATCATCAGTAGGCTGATGATAATCTTCATGAGTACCGTTGAAATAAAATATAATTGGAATGTTGTTCTTAGCGAAGTTCCAATGATCTGAACGGTAGTAAATACGATCAGGGTGATTCTCATCATTATAAGTGTAATCCAAATCAAACTTTGTGTATACTTCGTTCACCTTTTCGCTGATCTCGTGAAGTTCAGTAGATAAACGATCAGAGCCCACCAGGTAAACATAGTTAGAGTTTTCCTCGTGCTTAGGATCTATTCTTCCGATCATGTCAATGTTTAAATCTGCCACTGTATTCTCAAGTGGGAAAATAGGATGGCTGGTATAATAGCTTGAGCCTAATAATCCTTTTTCTTCACCTGTTACGGTCATGAAAAGAATGCTTCTTCTTGGTCCGTTACCATCTTCTTTAGCTTTAACAAATGCCTCAGCTAATTCTAAAACTGCTGAAGTTCCAGAGCCATCGTCATCAGCTCCATTGTAAACCTCGCCATTTTTAATACCTTCATGATCGTAGTGGGCTGTTATAACTACAAGCTCATCTTTTTTGTCACTACCTTCAAGGTATCCTAGTACGTTTTCGGACCTTACTTCTTTAGTTTTTTGCTCAGTCTGATATTTGATTTTAGCAGCTTTGACTTTTTTTAAACCACTTTTCCCTTTTTCAGCTGCAGCATAAAGTTTGTCTAATGATGTGTTGAATATTTCTGTAGCCACTTGAGGACTCACAATGAACATGCCTTGTGTTTCGCCTCCTTCGCCAGGCTTTTCTAAAGAAAGTCTACCGCCACTAAGGTATCTTTTGAAGCGAGAAGCTGTGTTTTGAAATGATTCAGCAGTAGAGTCTGTCACTACAAAAAGCATAGACACTTTAGCCTCTTCTGAATTTTGCATCAGTTTAGGGCTTCTTAAGTTGTCTACAAATACTAATGCAGCTTTTCCTTCTGCTTTAACGGCTGCAAAATCTTCTGCACTTCCTTTGCCTGCAAAAACAATATCAGCTGACGTAATTTTCTTTGCACCACTTTTACCATAGAAAAGAACATCTTCAAAGTTTTTCTTTTTCTTGCCGTTCACTTCTACATATGTGTCTCCAGGTACAGAAGAGTATAATTCTACCGGTTGTAGGTAGCTCTGCATGTTGCCATTTTTTACCGGAGCTCGTAGACCCAACTCTTCAAAGTTTGCACTAATGAAGGCTGCAGCCATTTTTTGGCCTCTCTTCCCTGTCTCTCTACCTTCTAATGCATCGGATGCCAGAACAGACAAATCCTCATGAAGGTCTTCCTTCGTAATAGTCGCTGCATATTTTTCAGCCACCTTATCCTGCGCCATGGCGCTTACACTGACTGTAAACAGAATCAGCAATAAATTGAGCTTTCGCATATCTCTTTTATAAAATCATGATTATACTATGCTTTCAAAAATAGAAAAAAATATGCCGGCAGACTCTTTTTAATGTCGAATTGTTATAAACGGCAATTATAGATTATGATTACATTTTTAAGGCGTTTTTAGGGTGTACTTTTCTTGTAAATATATGCTACCTTTGCGCTTTCATTTTGGCAGGCAAAATGGAAGTGTTTTTCACTAGAATTTATTCCACTAATGAAACTTGAAATTAATAATCTGGAAAGATTTGAAACAAGGCATATTGGCCCTGATGATGAGCAAATTAAAGAGATGCTTGGGTTAATAAAGGCCGGGTCGCTGGATGAACTTATTGATCAGACTATTCCTATGTCAATAAGGTTAAAGAATGAACTTAATTTACCTTTAGCCAAAACGGAGTATAAGTTTCTTGATGATTTTAAGAAACTGGCTCAAAAGAATAAAATTTTCAAGTCTTATATCGGTACAGGTTATTATAACTGCATAGTGCCTCCGGTAATTTTAAGAAACATATTAGAAAACCCAGGTTGGTACACGGCTTATACGCCATATCAGGCGGAAATAGCGCAGGGCCGATTGGAAGCTCTCGTTAACTTCCAAACCATGATAGCGGACCTTACCGGTATGGAGTTAGCTAATGCCTCTTTGCTAGATGAAGGTACTGCTGCTGCTGAGGCTGTAGCCATGCTTGCTGGTGCTAGAAAGGGTAATAAAAAGAAAGCTGCTAAGTTCTTTGTGGATAAGAATGTATTTCCTCAAACACTTAGTGTAATGAAAAATAGAGCTCTGCCAGTAGGAATTGAGCTTGTAGTGGGAGATGTAAACGAGCTTGATATAACTGATTCTGAATTATATGGAGTGCTTTTACAAAACCCTGATAACAACGGTGAAATAAAAGATTATACATCTTTTATAGCTTCAGCTCAAGAAAATAATGTTTTCGTAGCCATGACAGCAGATCTTATGAGCTTGTTGCTTGTGAAGTCTCCAGGTGAAATGGGAGCTGACGTAGTAGTGGGAAGTAGCCAGAGATTTGGCGTGCCTATGGGATACGGCGGTCCACATGCTGCTTTTTTTGCAACTAAGGAAACTTATAAGAGACAAATTCCAGGAAGGATAATAGGAGCGTCAATTGATAGCCAGGGTAATAATGGTTATAGAATGGCTCTTCAGACCAGAGAGCAGCATATCAGAAGAGAAAAAGCTACTTCTAACATTTGTACTGCTCAAGTACTTTTAGCGGTAATGGCTGGAATGTACGCTGTTTATCACGGACCTAAAGGATTAAAGAAAATTGCTGAGCGTATCCACGGTTTAGCACTTCTATTAGAGAGAGGGTTGAAGGCACAGGGCATTGAGCAGTTAAATGCGAATTATTTTGACACCCTTAAAGTGAAGGTTGCCAATGTAGATGCAGTGAAGGCGGAAGCCCTTAAAAAAGAAATCAACTTTAGATATTTTGATGGTCATATTGGTATTTCTATTGATGAGACTACCAGAATAGATGATATTGGAGCCATCTTAGATGTATTTGCTGCGGCTTCTTCTAATAGCTCTTCATATGATGTGGCTAAAGAAAGCGAAAGCCTTGAAATGCAATGGCCTGCTGAGTTGGTTAGAGGTACAGAATATTTGGTTCACCCAATCTTTAACATACACCATTCTGAGCATGAGATGCTTAGATACATCAAGAAATTAGAAAACAAAGATTTATCATTGGTGCATTCTATGATTTCATTGGGTTCTTGTACCATGAAGTTAAATGCTACCACAGAGATGATCCCTGTTACCTGGCCAGAGTTTGGAAATATACATCCATTTGCTCCGGTAGATCAGGCAGAAGGTTATCAGGAACTATTCAAAGACCTGACTGATTGGCTTTGCGAGATAACAGGATTTGCTGCGGTTTCATTACAGCCAAATAGTGGAGCTCAAGGTGAGTATGCCGGACTTATGGTGATCAGAGCTTACCATGAAAGCAGAGGTGATACACAAAGAAATGTTACGTTAATTCCATCTTCTGCCCATGGTACTAACCCTGCTAGTGCAGTTCTTGCCGGTATGAAAGTGGTTATCGTAAACTGTGATGAGAAAGGAAATATAGATGTAGAAGATTTGAAGGCTAAAGCTGAGCAGCACAAAGATGAGCTGTCTGCGCTTATGGTAACTTATCCTTCTACTCACGGAGTGTTCGAGGAAGAAATTATGGAAATCTGTGAAGTGATTCATAACTACGGCGGACAGGTTTATATGGATGGAGCTAATATGAACGCTCAGGTAGGGCTTACTAGTCCAGCTAATATTGGAGCAGATGTTTGTCACCTGAATTTACATAAAACCTTCTGTATCCCTCATGGTGGTGGTGGACCTGGAATGGGACCTATCGGGGTGGCTTCGCAGCTTGCGCCATTCTTGCCAGGAAACCCTGTGATAAAAACAGGTGGTGAAAAAGCCATTGATCCTATTTCTGCCGCTCCTTGGGGTAGTGCAAGTATCCTAACCATTTCTTATGCATACATTGCTTTAATGGGTAAAGGTGGGTTGAAGAAGGCTACTCAGCTAGCTATTCTTAATGCTAACTATATCAAGGAAATGCTTTCTGGTCATTATCCTGTGTTATATACAGGTAAAAATGGTAGATGTGCTCATGAGATGATCATTGACTGCAGAGGCTTCAAGAAGTTTGGGGTTGAGGTGGAAGATATTGCTAAAAGGTTAATGGATTATGGTTTCCATGCACCTACAGTATCATTCCCAGTGGCAGGAACGATGATGATAGAGCCAACTGAAAGTGAGACCAAAGAAGAGCTTGACAAATTCTGTCTGGCTATGATTGAAATCAGAAAAGAGATTCAAGAAGTAGAAAATGGTGTTTTCGAAAAGGAGAACAATGTTTTGAAAAATGCACCTCATACTGCTGCTCTTATTACAGCTACGAACTGGGATAAACCATATAGTAGAGAGAAAGCTGCTTATCCATTGGCTTATATTTATGATGGTAAGTTCTGGCCAACCGTAGGTAGAGTGGATAATGCTTACGGAGATAGAAATCTGGTGTGTAGTTGCCTCCCACTAGAAGAATATGCCAGCCCAGAGGTGCTGGGTGCATAAAAAAATTAAGCCGGGAGATATCTTCCGGCTTTTTTTATGCTAAACTGGTTTAAATGAAATCAATCGAAATTTTTTATCCGAATAATATTCTGAAAAGCGCATATTTGCTTGCTTATTTTCTAAGTATAAACACCTAAAAACGGCTAAATTATAGGTTTATTGCCTTTTATTTGAAATTTTATTTGGCATATTTGTGAGATTATTTTTAACCTAAACCAATTCAATATGTCTCACATTTACTGTAGGCGACTGTTGGTGTCGCTATGTTTAATCCTTATGGCTGTAGCCACAGCCTACTCCCAGGGTAACGGGCAAGTTTTAAAACCTACCAAAGACAAGAAGAAGGGTATCTACAAACAGCTTACTTTTAATTCTGATCAACAGGTTATGAGAACCTCGGAGGTACAGAATGTATTCCAAAACCAACTAGGTTTAAAAGATGGTCATGAGTTAAGATCAGCTAAAGCCATAGTTGATAAAACTGGTGTAGAGCATACTCGTTTTCAACAATTCTATGACGGTATTAAAGTAGAAGATGGAGTTTACATCGTTCACTCCAAAGATGGTATCATCAAATCAATGAATGGTGAATATGAGCTTTTCGAGAAAATAGATATCTCCCCATCGGTATCTGACTCAGAGGCGCTTGGTAGAGCTTTGCAGCATGTAGGTGCTAAGCTTTACTTATGGGAAAAGCCATCTGAAGCTCAAATGATTGCATACGAGAAGCCTAAAGGCGAGCTTGTGATTGTTGATCAAAAGTTAGCTTACAAGTTTGATGTTTATGCACTTAATCCATTAAGTCGCTCTTATGTTTATGTAGATGCTAAGTCTGGTGAAATTATTAGAGAGAACGACATCATCCACCATGCTGATGCAGTAGGAACTGCTGCTACAAGATATAGTGGAAGCAGATCTATTCATACAGATAGCTTTTCTGGTGGATACAGATTAAGAGACATGAGCAGAGGAAGTGGTGTATTAACCTATGATATGAACAACGGTACTAATTATAATAATGCCGTAGATTTCGTAGATAATGATAACAACTGGACTTCTGGCGAATGGAATAACTCCGCTAAAGACAATGCTGCTTTAGATGCACATTGGGGAGCTGAAATGACCTACGACTATTTCTTTACAAAATTCAATAGAAATAGTTACAATAACGCCGGAGCGGCTATCAGAAGTTATGTACACTTCAACCTTATAGCTTACGGCTATCCTAATAATGATAACGCTTTCTGGGATGGATCAAGAATGACTTATGGTGATGGTACAAGCCTTTCTCCACTTACTAGTTTAGATGTGGCGGCTCATGAAATTGGTCACGCTGTATGTACTTACACTGCCAACTTAAATTATTCATATGAGTCTGGTGCTATGAACGAAGGTTTTAGTGATATCTGGGCTGCTTGCGTAGAATATTATGCAGCTCCTGAAAAGCAAACCTGGACTTTAGGTGAAGATCTTGGCGCAATTATTCGTTCATTAGAAAATCCTAATTCTCAAGGTCAGCCAGATACTTATAAAGGATCTTACTGGGCTACTGGATCTGCTGATAACGGTGGTGTTCATACTAACAGTGGTGTGCTTAACCATTGGTTCTATATTCTTACTGAAGGTAAAACAGGAACTAATGACAATGGAGATAGCTTTAGTGTAACTGGAATCGGCATCGACAAATCTGCCGAGATCGCTTATTTATTAGAAAGTGCTTATCTATCATCAAATTCTGACTATGCTGATGCCAGAAATTATGGTATTCAAGCAGCAGAGTCATTATACGGAGCTGGTTCAGCGGAAGCTATTGCTACACAGAATGCCTGGTATGCAGTAGGTATTGGTTCAGAGTATGGCGGTGGCGGTACTCCCGATGAGTGTGCTACTGGTACAGTTACTTTAACATTGGTATTAGATAACTACCCTGAAGAAACCAGCTGGACTCTAAAAAATAGTGGAGGCAGTACAGTTGCTTCTGGTGGAACATATGGTTCAGAGCCTGACGGTTCTACAATCACAAGAACGTTCATCTTAGCGGATGGTGACTATAACTTCACTATTACAGATGCTTATGGAGACGGAATCTGCTGCTCTTACGGAAATGGTAGTTATTCATTGGTTGACAATGGTAGCTCAAACGTATTAGCTAGCGGTGGTAACTTCGGTTCTTCTGAAACGGTATCATTCTGTGTAGAAGGTGGAGGCGCTGGAGATACTCAGCCACCATCAACTCCAGGAAGCCTTTCTGCTAGCAGCATAACTTCTTCTAGTGCTACACTAAGCTGGTCAGCTTCTACTGATAACGTTGCAGTTACTGCTTACGATGTGTACTTGAATGGCTCAGTAGTAGGTTCTACTGGCTCTACATCTTATAATCTTACTGGCTTAAGTGCTTCTACAAGCTACTCTGTATCTGTAAGAGCAAAAGATGCAGCAGGAAATACTTCTTCTCCAGCTACAACTAGTTTCACAACTACAGGTAGCGGACCTGTTACTTACTGTACTGCTTCTGGAAATAACGCCAGTTATGAGTGGATCGATCTGGTACAATTAGGTTCTATCTCTAACAGTACAGGATCAAACGGGGGTTATGGTAATTTCACTTCTCAAAGTACAAACCTTGGTAGAGGTGGTTCTTACACTATCAACTTCAGCGCAGCTTTCTCAGGAAATTCTTACAGAGAATACTGGAAGGTGTACATAGATTTTAACCAAGATGGTGACTTTGCAGACTCAGGAGAACAAGTTGTAAGTGGTTCTTCTACTAGTAGCGGTACATTATCCTCAACTATTGCTGTGCCTTCTTCAGCTACTTTAGGTAGTACTAGAATGAGAGTAGTAATGAGATACAACACTGCACCTTCTTCTTGCGGTAGTTTTAACTATGGTGAAGTAGAAGACTATACAGTTAATATTACTAGTTCTTTTGCTGCAATAGCCACTACAGCTTCTGATCTTAACGCAGAAATCCTTGGTGACGAAGCAGCTGTTAAGTACTTGACAGTTTCTCCTAACCCAGTGAAAGATTTTGCTCAGGTTGTGGTAGCTGACGAAAGATCAGTTTATGATGTGAGACTTACTTCTTTAAGTGGAAAAGTAATCATGACTAACGTTCAAATGACTGATAAAGTAATGTCAATTGACATGTCACAATTACCACAAGGTATTTACATTCTTTCTATGAAAACAGAGAGAGAAACGGTGAATGCTAAGATTGTGAAGGAGTAATTATAGATATTAAGATTATAAAATAAGAAAGCCAGCTCTGAGAGCTGGCTTTCTTATTTTATATCTTTTTAATGTTGTCTACTCATAATAAACCACATGAAGTACAGTTTCTCCCACTGCTTCAAGTGTTTCTTTACTTATGATCTCCATATTGTCTTTGTGGGTGTGATGAAAACCTCCAAAACCCCCATCTTTAGGGTCAAATGAGATAATGTCTACCATGGGTATCTTTGCATACTCATTCACAAAAACATGGTCATCTGTAGTTTGCCCTCCAGGCTGTTTTACGAAGTAGTTGGAGTAGCCTAATTCAATACCCTGGTCCCATACTTTATTTACAATTGAAGCTGCATAATATTTGGACATGCCTTCTATGTAGAATTTTGCATTCTTTCCACCTACCATATCTAATAGTATGCCATAGTAAGCCGAATAATTACCTTTGTTCTTTACCCAATATTGTGAGCCAAGGCACCACCAGGAATCAAGTCCCGCAGGAGTTGGCACATCAGCATCTTCAGTTTCTCCCCAGTCTTCACCGTCAAAAAGGAGAACGTCTATACCTACTTCAGGAGTTGGGTTTTCATTTATTACTCTGGCTATTTCCAGCAGCACACCTACTCCGCTAGCGCCATCATTGGCGGCATCGATTGGCTCATTCTTCCTTTCGCTATCCTTATCGGCGAATGGGCGGGCGTCCCAGTGGGCGGCCAGGAGTATTCTTGTTGTTTTCTCGGGAGAAAAAGAAGCCATAATGTTCGTGAGTGACAATGTCTGTCCATCAAAAGTTGTAGCTTCGAACTCCTGTGGCTTCACTGTGGCTCCAAATGATTTTAGTTTATTAATCAAATATTCCTTAGTATTCGTATGTGGCTCACTGCCAGGTACTCGAGGTCCAAACTCTACCTGCTTTTGGATATAGGCAAATGCTGAATCAGGGTTGAAATTTGGAACATTAACGACCTTTTTGGTTTCAACAGCCTTTTCAGTGCCCTTTTTAGAGTCGCCACCGCAAGAGGATAAAAGTATGGTTACTGCCAGAGCAAATAGAATGGTCTTAACAGAATTGTTACTAAACCTTAACATGAGTTTGTTTAATTTTTGGTCAGGTACAATTATAATTGATAGTCAACGAAAAACTATTATGGATAGTTTGTTGATTAGAATGTTTGTAAAGCAAACAAAATTGCCTTAAATTTGCGGATGAAAAATAGAAATTTAGTTCTGAGGGGACATTAGTCCCCTCTTTTTATATTCTTTTTTCTATATGGAATTGGAGAAACGTGTATACGAGATAGCTGAAAAATATCTACCAGATGAAACTTATTTCATGGTAGATGTTATTATTAAGGCCACAAAAGGACCGAAGAAGGTGCTTGTGTTGATTGATTGTGATCAGGGAGTTAACATAGACGTATGTGCTGATGTTAGCCGCAAGGTAGGAGCTGAACTGGAAGAGGATGAGGTTTTTTTCTGACCCTTATCGATTAGAAGTTTCTTCACCCGGAGTGGATCATCCTTTGAATTCTTTAAGACAATATAAAAATAACATAGGGAGATCTGTAAAAATCACGCTGCAGGATAAGGACGTAGTAGGCGTACTTAAAGCTGCAGATGAAGAAAAAATACTTCTAGACGAAGAAGTAAAAAAGGGTAAAAAGAAAGAGTATAAAGAGGTAGAGATACCCTTTGGAGATATTAAAAAAACAATAGTTCAGATTTCATTTAAATAAATAGAAAAATGGATACCGGTATATTAATCGAGTCATTTGCAGATTTTGCAAAACAAAAAAATATAGATAGGCCTACGATGATTCGTATTCTTGAAGACGTATTCAGGACTATGATCCGTAAGAGATTTGAGACCGATGAGAATTTTGACATCATTATCAATGCCGATAAAGGAGATTTAGAAATCTGGAGATTCCGTGAAATTGTTGATGACAACAGTGAAGATATTTGGGATCATGACAAGATTAGTTTAAGCAAGGCACGTAAAATAGAGCCTGATTTTGAAATAGGAGAAGAAGTGGCAGAAGAAATCACACTTGAGGATTTCGGAAGAAGAGCGGTAATGACTGCCCGTCAGACACTTATTCAGAAAGTAAAAGATCTTGAGAAGGATATTTTATTCCAAAAATATAAAGACCTGGTAGGAGAGATTATCTCTGGAGAGGTTTATCAAATATTAAGTAGAGAAGTACTACTTACAGATGGAGAAGGAAACGAAATCTCTATCCCTAAGAATGAGCAAATACCAAAAGACAGATTCCGTAAAGGAGATCCTGTTAGAGCTATTGTAGACCGTGTGGAAATGATTAATGGTAATCCTAAGATTATCTTATCAAGAACCAGCCCGGTATTCTTAGAAAGATTATTCGAAAGTGAAGTGCCAGAGGTTTATGATGGCCTTATCACTATAAAACGTGTAGTTCGTGAGCCAGGAGAGAGAGCAAAAGTAGCTGTGGAATCTTATGATGATAGAATAGATCCGGTAGGTGCTTGTGTGGGAATGAAAGGTTCTCGTATTCACAGTATTGTAAGAGAATTACAAAATGAAAATATTGATGTTATCAACTTCACGGATAACATGGACTTGTACATCGCCAGAGCGTTAAGCCCTGCTAAAATTTCAAGTATAAAAATTAGTGAAGAGGATGGTAGAGTTTCAGTATATCTGAAGCCAGACCAGGTGTCTTTGGCCATTGGTAAAGGTGGTCAAAATATTAAGTTGGCTAGTAAGCTGGTAGGTTTAGAGATTGATGTATTCAGAGAATTAGGAGAATTTGAAGAGGAGGATGTTGATATCGATGAATTCGTTGACGAAATTGAAGACTGGGTGCTTGATGAATTAAAGCGTGTGGGTCTTGATACTGCAAAGAGCGTATTGGCACTATCCAAAGAAGAACTCGAAAGAAGAACCGATTTAGAAGAAGAAACTATAAACAATGTGATGGCGGTTCTTAAGCAGGAGTTCGAGTAAGCAAATTTTTAATAATCACAAAAAAAAGGGATATTTGAGTATGTCAGAAGAAAAAACCATGCGGCTAAGTCAGGTAGCGAGAAAACTAAATGTTGGTAGAACCACCATCGTTGATTTTCTTGCTAATAAAGGCTTTGATGTAGATAGTAGTCCAAACTCAAAAGTTACTGGCGAGCAGTTTGCGATGCTATCTAAAGAATTTGCTGCATCTGCTTCTGAAAAAGAGGAGGCTTCTGGTCTTACTATCGGTACTAAGCACAATGAGCACGTTGTGATAGATTCCGATAATGATGCACCAAAGAAGTCGGATGATGAGGAAAGTGTTCTTATAAAAAACCATTCTACAGGCAAGACTGAGGAGGCCGCCAGCACTCCAGCGAAAGAAACTGCCAAGCCCGAAAAAGAAAGTAAGCCTGAAAAGGTAGAGGAGGATAAGCCACGTTTAAAAGGCTTAAATGTAGTTGGAAAAATAGATCTCGATAAAAAAGAGAAAAAACAGGAAGCTCCTAAAGAGGAACCAAAGGCGGAAGAACCTAAGAAAGAGGAACCGAAAGCTGAAGCTCCGAAGCAAGAAGCCGCTCCTGAGGCTAAGGTTGAAGAAAAGAAAGAGCAGCCTAAAAAAGAAGAACCCAAGGCGGAGATGAAGCAGGAAGAGGTGAAGAAAGAAGAGCCTAAGGTGGAGAAAAAGCCGGAAGCAAAGCAAGAAAATAAAGTGGAAGCTCAAGAAAAGCCAAAAGAGCAACAGCCTGAGCCTAAGAAAGAGGAGCCTAAAGAAGAAAAGGCCCCACCTAAGCAAGAAGTTATTGAGGCTAAGGCTGATAAACTTAAAGGGCTAAAAGTGGTAGGAAAAATAGAACTACCAGTAGAAAGAAAAAGAGATAAGCCTGTGGCTTCTTCTGATGATAGAAAAGAGCAGAAGAAAAAGAAAAGGCCTAGAAAGAGAATTCCCCGTGATAACAATAATAATCAGGGTGGAGGAAACAACAACAATAACAATAATAACAACAACTCCAATAATAACAATAGAGGAGGAAACAGACATAATAATAAACGAGGAGGAGCCAGAGTCGAGAAGGAGGAACCTTCAGATAAGGAAATCCAAGACAAAATCAAGGCTACACTAGCTAAGCTTAGTGGTAACAAGAAAAAGAGTTCAGGTTCTAAGTACCGAAGAGAGAAAAGGTCCGCTATGGCTGAAGCCAAAGAGGAGCAAATGCTTCAGGAAGAGCAGGAATCAAAAATCTTAAGAGTTACTGAGTTTATCTCAGCTAACGACTTGGCCTCTTTGATGGATGTTTCTGTGAATGATGTTATTTCTGCCTGCATGGGCTTAGGAATGTTCGTTTCTATTAACCAAAGACTAGACGCAGAATCGATTACGGTAATCGCTGATGAATTTGGCTATAACGTAGAGTTTACCAATGCCGACGAAGATTTAGAAGTTGAGGTAGAGGAAGATGCAGAAGAGGATTTAAGAGATAGAGCTCCAATTGTTACTATCATGGGTCACGTTGACCACGGTAAAACATCATTGCTGGATTACATTAGAAGTTCTAAGGTAACGGCAGGTGAGGCTGGTGGTATTACCCAGCACATCGGTGCTTATGATGTGTTAACAGAAAGTGGACATAAAATAGCATTCTTAGATACACCAGGTCACGAAGCCTTTACCGCTATGCGTGCTCGTGGTGCTCAGGTTACAGATATTGTAATCATTGTGGTAGCGGCTGATGATGACGTGATGCCTCAAACAAAAGAGGCGATCAATCACGCGCAGGTTGCAGGTGTGCCAATCGTAATTGCTATTAACAAAATAGATAAACCAAACGCTAATCCAGATAAAGTTAGAGAGTCATTATCTCAGATTAATATCTTAACAGAGGATTGGGGTGGTAAATACCAAAGTCAGGAAATTTCTGCTAAAACAGGACAAGGTGTAGAGGAGTTACTTGAGAAAGTATTACTTGAAGCTGAGTTGTTAGAGTTGAAAGCTAACCCTGAAAGAAAAGCAGTAGGTACTGTAATAGAAGCCTCTCTAGATAAAGGTAGAGGTTACGTAGCTACCATGCTTGTTCAAAATGGAACGCTTACTGTAGGAGACGTGCTACTTGCCGGAGCTTACTATGGTAGGGTGAAGGCCATGTTTGATCATACGGGAACCCGAATGGAAAAAGCTGGTCCATCTACACCTATATTAATGTTAGGTTTAGATGGCGCTCCACAGGCTGGTGATAAATTTAACGTAATGGATAGCGACCGTGAAGCAAGAGAGATTGCTAACAAGAGGGAGCAGATCCAGAGAGAGCAAAATATCAGAACTAAGAAACATATTACTCTTGATGAAATTGGTAGACGTTTGGCTATCGGATCATTTAAAGAGCTTAACGTTATCGTAAAAGGTGACGTGGATGGTTCTGTGGAAGCACTTTCTGATTCATTATTGAAATTAAGTACTGAAGAAATTCAGGTAAATATTATTCACAAAGGTGTAGGTCAGATCTCTGAATCTGATGTGCTTCTGGCTTCAGCATCTGATGCGGTAATCGTTGGTTTCCAGGTGAGACCTTCAGGATCTGCTAAGAGACTTGCTGAAAATGAAGAGATTGAAATCAGACTTTACTCTATCATCTACGATGCTATCAACGATGTGAAAGATGCCATGGAAGGTATGCTAGATCCTGAAGTTGAAGAGGTAATTGTAGGTAACGTAGAAGTAAGAGATGTATTTAAGATCTCGAAAGTTGGTACCGTAGCAGGTTGTATGGTTACAGATGGATACATCAAGCGTAATAACCCTATCAGACTTATTAGAGACGGAATTGTAGTTTATTCTGGAGAAATGGGTCAGTTGAAGAGGTTTAAAGACGATGTAACTGAAGTGAAGAACGGATACGAGTGCGGTATGAGCATTAAAAACTTTAATGACATCAAGGTAGGTGACGTTGTAGAGAGTTACGAAGAAAGAGAAACGAAACGTACCCTATAATCTCATTTCACTATATGAAATAGTAAAGAGCCCGGGCGGGCTCTTTTTTATTTTGAAATAATTTGCGGATTTATTAGACAATCAATTTAAAAAATGTTAATATGAGTCCTCAAAGGCGAAGTGCTTATTTTTTAGATTTGTGACTGTTCACAAGAGTTCGAAATTTTCTCTCTTTTTTTTCATTAAGAATATTAAAATTGGAGAGTTATTTATAAATTGTGCGTTAATTATATTTTTTAAACAAACCTTACGAAAAGACATTAAAAGTTAGAGGCCATGGAAGAAACTTCGATGCAATCTTTTGAGACCTGGAACACGTGGACGCTATATTTAGCGTTTGGTTTAGCGGGCGTTTCCTTATTGATTTTGTTAGGGCATATCATTAAGTTGGCTGCCACCAGTGACTCAAAGACTAAGTACGATTATATTAATAGAAGTGAGATTAATATTTTAATGACTTGCAGTGTTCTCCTCATTCTTGCTGGAGGATTCTTTGCGAATAGCACTATTACTGAGATTAATATTATGTGGTTATTCGTGCGAGTATTCGTTACGGTTTCCATGGGTTTAATTTTCGGTGTTATCATTCAAAACTTATTGAAGTTTTACTACCCTTTCTACATCGAGAAAAGATTAAAGAGATTACGTTATAAGCCAAGAGTTTCTCCTAAAACTGGCAAGCCAATGAAGCTTTTAAGTGAAGAGGAAGAAGATGTTTATCTGGATGAAGGTATGCAGGCTGAGGAAAATATTTTCTCTATAGACTATGACGTATGGGTAGACGAAGAAACAGGCTATACTAAAATAGAAAAATATGCTGGTCACTTGCACGCATTGCAGTGCCCTGAGTGTAACTACCAAACATTTAGAGTTTCAAGAGAAGAGATTCTTCAGGCTCCATCAGTGGAAGCTGAAGGTGAGCTTATGAAGCACTATGAGTGTGGTTACTGTGGTTATAAAGCCAAGAAAACATTTAAGATTGCTATGCTTGAGTCTCAGAAGACTGAGTCTACTGCTACAGCATAATTACAAAACACGTTACAACCATAAAAAAAAGCCGCTTAATAGCGGCTTTTTTTATATATCTACAGGAAGCTTGATCTGGTCAGAATAAAACTTCATTCTACTATGATTCTTATCTAGCGGTAATACCTTCTCAATGAAATCATGCTTATGATTGTAGAATACTTCTACATAGAAATTATTGAGTAAATAGAGGTTTACTTTATATCCATAATATCTTATCGAAACGATGAAGTCGCCTTCAAGAAATAGCGTTCTCAGCTTTTCTTTAAATGGGAGTTCATTGAAGAAGACATCGCTTTTAGTCATAGATGCTACAATTAACTTTAAATCAGGAGTAAAAGTTAATAGTAATACGGCTAAAAGTAAAAAGGTAAGGGCATAAAAAAAGCCTTCTTATTTCTAAGAAGGCTTTGGGGTGGAAGATCGGGCTCGAACCGACGACCTCCTGAACCACAATCAGGCGTTCTAACCAACTGAACTACAACCACCATTTTCCCCAAAAGGGACTGCAAATTTAGAGAGTAGTTTTTAATTTACAAATACTATTGCCGAAATATTTTATCTAATGAATCTTAAACGTTGCCCTTTCTGGGTTTCGTTAAAACTGCCATTGTTATATACATGATGCCCGGAAACAATAGTGTGCTCCACTTTAGATGAAAATATATGGCCTTCGAAAGGAGACCAGCCACATTTAGCCAATATATTATCTCTTTCTACTTCCCACTTGCTGTTAGGATTCACTATCGTGATATCAGCAAAATTTCCTTCTTTTATAAAACCTCTACGGTCAATGTCAAACATGATAGCAGGATTATGACACATTTTCTCCACTATCTTTTCCATGCTTATTTTCTCTTGATGATAGAAATCCATCATGGCCACAAGGCTATGCTGAATTAAAGGGCCACCTGAAGGTGCTTTAAAGTAAGTATTCTTTTTCTCTTCAAGAGTGTGAGGAGCGTGATCTGTGGCTATTACATCAATTTTGTCATCTAAAATAGCTTGGAAGATGGCGGCCTGATCAGATGCTTTTTTTACAGCAGGATTCCATTTGATAAATGTTCCTTTTTGCTCATAATCGCTATCATTAAACCACAGGTGGTGGATACAGGCTTCAGCCGTAATCTTCTTGTCTTTAAGTGGAATGGAATTGTCGAACAGGCTTAATTCCTTTTCAGTGCTTATATGTAAAATATGAAGTCTGGCTCCATGCTTTTTTGCTAAGGCCACAGCCTGAGAAGATGATAAATAGCAAGCCTCTTCACTTCTAATTTCAGGATGGTATTTAACAGGCACATCTTCGCCATATTTCTCTTTGAAAATAGCTGTATTCCTTCTAATAGTGGCCTCATCTTCACAATGAGTGGCTATGAGCATAGGCACTTTGGAAAAAATATTGCTCAATGTTTCTTCATTATCCACCAGCATATTTCCAGTAGAAGAACCCATAAACACCTTCACACCGCAAACCTTATCTGAAGGTGTTTTTAAAACCTCTTCAATATTATCGTTACTAGCTCCCATGAAGAAAGAATAATTAGCCAGAGAACTCTGTGCTGCTATGGCATATTTATCTTCCAGTAGCTCTTGCGTAAGTGCGTTGGGAACAGTGTTAGGCATTTCCATAAAAGAAGTAACACCACCTGCTACCGCCGCTCTGGCTTCAGTGTAAATATTAGCTTTATGAGTAAGGCCCGGCTCTCTAAAATGAACCTGATCATCAATAATTCCTGGTATTACAAAGCTACCTTTAGCATCTATTACTTCATTCACATGCTCAGAAGAGATGTTATCATCTATTTTTTCGATAATTTCGCCCTTTATCAGGATGTCTGAAGGAAAGATCTTACCTTCATTAACAACCTGGGCATTGGTTATAAGTGTGGTTTGCATAGAGGCAAATTTCTTGTTTTTAGCTGCAACATCAAATAAACTTTACTATTTATGAGTACCGAAGAGGCGAGCTTTCAGGATTTTAAATTAAATAAGCAACTGCTAAATGCTGTGGAAGAGCAGGGTTATACGCTGCCAACTCCCATTCAGCAGAAAGCTATACCCTTAATTTTGAATGGGCATGATCTTATGGGCATAGCTCAGACCGGTACGGGAAAAACGGCGGCCTTTGTACTACCTATTTTATTTAAGGTGAAGTATGCCCAGGGTATGGATCCGCGAGCACTCATACTTGCACCTACTCGTGAGCTGGCACTCCAGATAGAAGAATCTGTAAAGGAACTTTCGGCTTACACTGACATTAGATATGCTGCCCTTTACGGTGGTGTGGGACCTAAAACCCAGATAGAGATGGTACAAAAGGGTGTAGACATAATTATTGCTACTCCTGGTAGGTTTATGGACATTTATTTGAAGGGTGAGCTTAATACCAAGCAGATAAAAACTCTAGTGCTGGATGAGGCTGATAAAATGATGGATATGGGTTTCATGCCGCAGATCCGAAAGATATTAGAAATTATTCCGGTAAAGCGTCAGAATCTCCTCTTCTCAGCTACCATGCCTGAAAAAGTAGTCCAGCTTTCTCAGGAATTTTTAGAGTTTCCTGAGGTGGTAGAAGTAGCTCCTCAATCTACTGTAGCAGAAACCGTAGAGCAGGAACTGTATGAAGTTCCTAACCTGAAAAGTAAAATCAATTTGCTAGAGTATTTTCTGAAGAAGGAAGAATTTAAAAGAGTATTGATCTTTACCAGAACAAAGACTACAGCCGATAATGTATATAAGTATTTAGATAGAAAGGACTATGGTACTATCCGTGTTATACATTCTAATAAAGGTCAAAATAGTCGAATCAATGCCATCAACGAGTTTAAATCTGGGGATCTAAGGGTATTGGTGTCAACCGATGTGTCTGCGCGGGGGATCGATGTAACAGAAGTGTCTCACGTAATTAATTTTGATGTGCCTATTATCTATGAAGATTACGTGCACAGAATTGGTAGAACAGGTCGGGCTACAAAGGAAGGTATGGCTATTACTTTTGCCAATAAGGCCGAACTTTTACATATCGGTAAAATTGAAAAACTGATCAATGAAAAAATTCAGGTAAAACCTATTCCGGATGGAGTAGAGATAACTGAAACACCGAAGATGGAGAGGCAGGATATAGAGCGGGAGATTGACACTTTCAAAAGACGCGAAAATCCTGATTTTAAGGGGGCGTTTCACGAAAAGAAAAACGTCTACGATAAGAAAAATGACAAGTTCAAGAAGAAGCCTTCTGGTAACTTTAAGAAAAAGGGTGGGGGAAAACGCCGTCGTTAAGGTGCAAATAGAGTTTCTTCCAGCTGCTGGGCTTTCTTAAACTTATTCTTTTTGTTAGGCAGCGTAATGGTAAATGTAGTGCCTTCATTTAGTTCTGAAGTCACTTCTACTTTGCCTTTGAGCTTGATGATCGATTCTCTTAGGATAAATAGTCCTAGTCCCGATCCATTGGATTGTTCAGAAGCCCGATAGAACATATTGAAAATTTTATTCAGGTGGTTTTGGCTTATGCCCTGACCATTGTCTGAAAAAACAAGGAGCATTCTTCTATCAGTAATATTCACCTCAATAGAAATAAAAGGCTGTTCTTTATCCAGATCAGAATATCTAATGGCATTTGAAATAAGGTTATTTAAAATTATATATAGCCTGTTAGAGTCGCTATACAATGTCTCTTGGCCGGTGATTGATATGTTTCTGGTGATGTGCTTGTATTCCGGGATAAACTGGCTGTTTTCAAAGATGTTATTGATGAATTCTTCTACCTGAATGGGCTCTACGATTAGTTCTAATTTTTTATTTTTTGAATAGGCCACTACATCTGTGATGAATTTTTCCATTTTAGTAACACTGGTTTCCATATAGCTCAAGTACTCTTGCGTTCGAGCCGGATCATCCGTCTTCGCGAGATTAATCAGCCCTAAAATTGAGGATAAGGGAGCCCTTAAGTCATGAGCAGTGCTATAAATAAAGCTGTCTAGCTCCATATTTAGTTTTGTTAGCTCAGTGTTTTGATACTTTAGCTGACTTGTCTTATCCCCGATTTCCTGCATCTGTGCCTGTGTTTGACGCATTAACGTGAAAAAGGATTTTGATAGGTTATCTATTTCACTGGTGGGGTTTTTAAATTTCAATCTATTGTTTCCTGAGTATTCATTTTCCATCACTCTTTTCATGAGTAGAGATAACTTCTTGATGGGCCTGCTCAGCCGGTTGGCTATGAGATAACTTAGAATAAGTGAAAGTAAAATGGATGTGAGTACTATCGAAACAAAGATGAAAATTACCTTTTCAGTGATTTTTTCAACCTGGCTATCCGTAACGCTGGTAAGAGTTTCGAACTGACTACTAATGTCGGCTGTCATCTCGTTTAGCGCATGTCTTAGGCCTTCGTTACTATTTACACCAATGCTATCCTGATACTTAACAAGCTTTCTGAAGTTGTCAGCATATTGTTCCACAATGTGAATAACGGTGTCTCCTGATCGTTTTTGTCTTAGATTATTTAGTATTGAGCTGGAGAGGATTTGATGCTTTTCGATATACTCAGGATCATTCCTTAGTAAGAAATCCTTTTCATGGCGCCTTAATGAAAGAACGTTAGATAGGCTGATGGCATCAGTGTGCTCTTCTAGCGCATGGGCATATCTTCTCATTTCTCCCTCAACGCCGTAGTCTCTAAACCCACGCTGATACACCATGGTGGCAAGTTTATCAAAGGTGTGATTGTATTCGTCTAATGATTGGGAAATGTTAGTAAGATATACATCAATGTTGATGATCTTATCTTCTTGCCTTATGTCATTAAGTTCTCTGCTGATGTCTGTCTTCAGCGCATTTCTTCGATCTAAAATTTTACTCTTTTTAGTCTTGAAGTATTGCTCATTGATAGTCTCCAGATCATAGAAGTCATTATCTTCCTTGATCAGGTTAAGTGTAAGTACCTCAATTTTAGAAATGCGCTTATCAAAGGATCTAATATTGTCTATTTTATCAATATAATAGAAACTAAAAACTGAAAGAAGTGCAGAAATAAAAGTGATGCACAAAAAGCCAGTGAGAATTCTGTTTTTAATGGAATTAATTCTAATTTTCATTCCCTAAAACGCTGTGCATGTCATAAAATAGTTAACCTTTGACAAAAAGAGGCATAAATATAACCATCGGCGCAGTGAAGTAGGTTATGAGAATATTAATTAAATATTAGTTAAATGAGAATTGTAAATTTTGTATTGATCCTCGCATTATTGGGAATAGGATCAGCTAATGCTCAGGATGATAAAGAAATGCTAAAAAGCATCTTTGATGAGACTCTTCAGCACGGAGAGGCGTATCAGAAGCTTGATTATTTAAGTAATGAAATAGGCGGTAGGCTTAGTGGCTCACCTGAAGCAGCTGCGGCTGTGGAGTGGAGTAAGCAAACCATGAAGGCTTACGGATTCGATACTGTTTTCTTGCAAGAAGTAATGGTGCCTCACTGGGTGCGTGGTAAAAAAGAAATAGTAAAGGTTACAGGATCTGATATTTTTGGTCCGATGGAGCTGAAAACTTGTGCTTTAGGTAATTCTGTAGGCACTGGAGATCAAGGAGTTTTAGCTTCAGTGGTAGAGGTGAAAGATTTTGATGAATTAAAAAAGCTGGGTAAGTCAGGTGTGGCTGGTAAGATAGTTTTCTTTAGCCGCCCTATGGATCCTACTTTGATCAGTACGTTTGCGGCCTACGGTGGTGCTGTGGACCAAAGAGCAAAGGGAGCTTCTGAAGCAGCAAAATTAGGAGCCCTAGCTGTGGTTGTTAGGTCCATGGCTTCTAATGATGACGATATTCCTCATACCGGTGGCCTGGTTTATGAAAAAGGTGTGAAGCAAATTCCTGGTGTGGCAATAAGCACCAACTCTGCAAATTACTTAAGCAGAGCGTTAAAGGGTGATGCTAATACTAAGCTTTATATCGAAACACATTGTGAAATGCTGCCAGAAGTACTTTCTTATAATGTGATAGGGGAGATGACAGGAACTTCAAAGCCTAACGAATATATTGTAGTGGGTGGTCATTTAGATTCATGGGATCTTGGTGATGGTGCTCATGATGACGGTGCAGGTTGCGTACAGTCTATTGAAGTACTTAGAACTTTAAAAGCACTGAACTATAAGCCTAAGCATAGCATCAGAGCAGTAATGTATATGAATGAAGAGAATGGTTTACGTGGTGGATTAAAGTATGCAGAATTGGCTAAGAAAAATAAAGAGAAGCATTTGGCTGCTATCGAATCAGACAGAGGTGGTTTTACTCCTAAAGGATTTACCATATCAGGAACTAAAAAAGCTGTAAGCACTCTGGAATCATGGAAAGAACTATTTGAGCCATATGGCATTTATGATTTTGGTAAGCCTGGCTCAGGAGCAGATATAGGTCCTTTAGAGGATCAGGGGACTGCTTTGATTGGATTCTTGCCAGATTCTCAGCGCTATTTCAACTACCATCACACAGATGCTGATACATTTGACAAAATTGATAAGCGTGAACTGGAGATGGGTGCAGCAAGTATGGCCGCTTTAGTTTATCTGATTGATCAACACGGGATTGATGGAGCCCATTAAAACAGAGCTCACAGAAATGTTGGGTATTAAGTACCCGATAATAATAGCTCCAATGTTTCTGGTGTCTAACACCACTATGGTTATTGAGGCGGTAAAAGCTGGTATAACTGGTGCAATTCCCGCACTCAACTATAGAACCAACGAGGAGTTTAGTGCAGCACTAAAAGAAATACGTAGCCAGGTGTCAGGGCCGATTGGAATTAATTTAATAGTTAATAAATCAAACTATAAATTAAAACAACAACTAGATACCTGCGTGGAGCATAAAGTAGATTTCATTATCACTTCCCTTGGAAGTCCAAAGGAAGTGATAGCAGCCTGTAAGAAGAATGGTATAAAAGTTTTTTGTGATGTCACAGAGGCTTCCTATGCTAAAAAAGTAGAGGCGCTGGGTGCTGATGCTGTTATTGCGGTAAATTCTGAAGCGGGTGGCCATGCAGGTAACATTCCTGCTGCGGAGTTGATCCCAATGTTAAAAGAGGCCTGCAATATCCCTGTTATTTCTGCCGGAGGTGTGGCTACTGGCACCCAGTTTAAAGAAAAACTGGAAGCAGGATCCTGTGGTATTTCTATGGGTAGCCCGTTTATAGCATCTGACGAGGCAGGAGTTTCTGATGACTATAAAAAGGCCATCGTGCAATATGGAGGCAAGGATATAGTAATGACAGATAAGCTGTCAGGTACGCCTTGCACAGTTATAAACACGCCATATGTGCAGAAGATTGGGACTAGCCAGAATTGGCTAGAGAGGTTGCTCAATAAAAACAGAACCTTGAAGAAGTATGTGAAGATGCTCACCTTTTATAAAGGGATGAAAAGTCTTCAAAATGCAGCCTTTGGAGCTACTTATAAAACGGTCTGGTGTGCAGGCCCCTCAATAGAGTATGTCAAGGAGGTGCGGCCTGTGAAAAAGATAGTAGAAGATTTGATAAAAGAGTATTACTCATAAAAGAAAAAGGGAGCCATTTGGCTCCCTTTTCTGGTTTACAGGTATTTTATGATCTTCGACCAAAAAATCCCCGGGTTTAGGTTGAAATTAAAAATCTTAATTTCTGGTTGAATTAGGTTGAGACGCAATATGCCAAATCTTGTGTGATTTATAAAGGTAATTATTGCTCTAAACTTACGTTTGACCAAGCTTGCCTGTAAGTGTAGAGATTTCTTACATCTTGCTGAACCTGAACAGTATTGCTGATAATTTTTATTCAATATTAAAATAGTTTTATTATTAGCTTTCAAACCAGTGTTGAGTAGTGAGTTGTCGATTTTGTTTAAAAAAGACTTCATCAAAATGAAATAAATGTTACATTGAACACTTATTTCATTTTAATAAATAATTTTTGAACTCAGCCCGCTCGATTTTTCAGGTTCAAAGTCAGTAAACTTTAACTCTTTGTTTTATAGATAATTAGCAAATTGCCTTGAAATATAAAGCCCGACTTATACAAATTCTTTTCTGGTCAGTTATTTCGGCTGCATTCATTGGGCCTGGCACTTTAGCCACAGCTTCCGCAGCCGGAGCTTCTTATGGAGTGCAATTAGTTTGGGCTCTGATTTTTTCAACATTGGCATGTATTGTTCTACAAGAAATGGCCGCTCGAATTACCATTGTCAGCGGTAAGCATATTACCCAAATACTTGCCGGAAGAAAAATCATGGCTGTAATCGGCGTCTCTGTGATTATAGGTTGTGCGGCTTATGAGGCTGGCAATATACTTGGAGCTTTATCAGGTCTGAAACAATTGATTCCAATGGCTGATTTATTAGGCGTAATTATACTTGGTATACTTTGCTTATTGATTTTAGCGCTTGGAAATGTTCAGCAAGTCACTAAGTCATTAGGCACTATGGTGGCCGTCATGGGCGTTCTCGTATGTTTGGTGGCTTTGCAGCTTGATTTTAGTCATTGGGAAATTCAAGAAATAATGCCTTCAATCCCGTCAGATAGTGAGTGGATAGTGATAGGGCTTATAGGAACCACCATTGTTCCCTACAATTTATTTCTTGGTTCTGGGATCAGTAACGGCCATGATTTGAAAGGGATGAGGTTTGGGTTAGTAATCTCTGTGCTTTTCGGAGGAATTATTTCTATAGCTATCCTCTTGGTGGGAACAGAAATGTCAGGGACGGTATCTTTTGTTAAGCTCACCGAGGTGGTAGGAAATCACCTGGGAGCCTGGGCTGGAGCGGCTATGGCTATAGGTTTATTGGTGGCAGGTTTTACCTCTTCAGTAACGGCACCACTGGCTGCCGGATTAATAGCTAAAGATATTTTTAAGCATCAAAAGGCCTATAGTTATGGCTGGTTATCAGTGCTGGCAGTAGGGCTCATATTTGGTGTGTTAAATATTAAACCTATTCCAATCATTATTCTGGCTCAAGGCCTAAATGGCACTGTTTTGCCCTTAGTGGCGGTCTTTCTGGTTATTCAGGCCAACAATGCTACCTTGTTAAAAGGACAAGTTAACCCATGGTGGCTGAATGTAATGGCCTTCATTATAATAGACCTTGTAATGATTATTGGCCTCAGCAATATTTTGGGAGCATTGGGTAAAATATCTGACTTCACACTTGAGAATAATCTTAACAAGCTGTTGATACTTCAGCTTTTATCATTGCCGGTTTTAGTTTATACTATATTCAAAGTGAATAAAGTCAGAACTATTCGATAGAGTTGACTGTAATAGACTCTAAATTAATCTCTGATAGCTTTTCTAACTTTCCATTGGAATATACCTCATCAATTTTTTCTAGCTCCACCTCTTCGGTAGGTTGTAAATTATTATAATCTACAAACCGGATATCTGATATGGTTCTTTCATTATAAGCTTCTCTGAATCTCATACCACCGCCATTCGTATTATATTCATATGCCAGATAATCGATGTTTTTGGTGTCTTTGTTGATCCAATAGATAAATACATCTTCAAAATCTTCGCCACCACCAGCTTGATCGAACGTCACTTTTATTTTGTGGTATTGTTCATCTTTAATGGTCACTTCTCCTAGATAGTTGTTGTTAACCGCAGCATCATTTAAGCTGTAGGGAAGTAAGGCAAAGTAAATCACAGAGTTTACAGAATTGCTGTACTTGTGACTCATTGTGTCTGGCAGGTTTACTGTTTTTCCGTTTATTTCTCTTTTAAATCCGTCGTTAGTAAGTACATCTCTAACCAGCCCCGCAGTATCTTGGAATAGTCGCACATATTCGAATTTGCCATTGCTAAACTTTGCGCCATATTCCTTATCTCTAAATTTAAATTCTACCTCTTTACCATTCAGATTTTCTGATCCGGCTTGTACTATGGCCTCATTCATGATGTTTTCAGCTGAAGGAGAGCTACAATTTAACATAAGAAACCCTAAGGCAATCAGTATGAATAGGGATAGATTTTTCATGTTAGATTAGTTTGGCGTGGGTGGTGATGTATCTTTCTGGCAGCTCGCCTTTGGTGGCTATTTGATAGTCAGTGTAGGAGCAAGGTATGATGCAGTTTCTGGAATATTTTTCCTTTCCTTGCGGGTAAGGTACCTCCATCCACCATTTTTCACTGATTTTACTTTTGTAGAAGTGTAGTACTTCAGGTTCAGAAGGCATGGATACTACAAATCTGAGATAGTCATTATTCTTGAAGTTATTTTCATTTTTACGATTATAAAAACCTTCGATAAAATACCAGATCATGGTGGCCACTACCGCTGCAGTTTTGTAAGTAGGGTCGTCTAACTCAGGGTTATATTCATAAAAGCCTGCCGAGCTTAATTTTTCATTTATTCCTGCATACCAGCATATTTGACAAGCTTCTTCGCCAGTTAGTCCAAAAGGTTGAGCACTGGCATTTCCAGGCGCGTCGCTACTTTTTATGGCTGTAACATCAAAAGAAAGCATGTCAGCATTTCTAATGATAGGCTCCATTTCTTTGATATTAGACCTCAAATGCCCTATTCGGTATGCTTCAAAGTATAGCTTCTCTAAAATGGCTATAGCGTTAGGATCAATCAAATAGCTTTGATAGCCCAGGTGGCTATAGTTGAAAAGGTAATTTGGTTCGTGCAGCAGGATTTTATGGATATGTTGCTCGTTGGCACTTACCGTAGCGCCATCTTCCATATCAAGAAAAGCATCTACATTTAACAAGCTGATAAGTTTATCCAGATCTTCATATGCCATATATTGGCCGTAATCTAAATCATGTGAGCCACCAATAAGCAAGGGCAACACATTATTTTCGATTAGATTTTGGCAAACTTCTTTTATTCTACCCAACGTTTCGCTCCTGTCTACACCATTTCTTAAGGTGCCCATATCTACAATTTTGTAAGCTCCATGGCCCTTTTTTAGGTTAAATAATTTTTTGCGGATTTGAATACTTCCTTTGGCTGTTCCCTTATTTAGCTCTGTTCCTGCCTCTTCGTTTACACCTATGATGGCGATGTCAGCGTTTCTGTAGTCTGGCATCTTATCAGTATAAACTTTTATGTTTTTATAGAAGCTGTTGGCTTGTCTTATGTGAGCGAAATGCTCTTCCTCAATAGGAGAAAAGAAGATTTTTAAATCCATGTGTTACAGTTGCTTTGAAATCTAAATTTAGACTTTTGATCACTAATTAAAAACAAAAAACCCTAAAGCCGGAACTTTAGGGTTTTCTGTTTATATATTTCTTGGATTAACCTCCGAAGTCATCAAATCTGATGTTTTCTGGCGGAATACCCATTTCGTCGAGCATTTTAAGTACCGCTGCATTCATCAAAGGAGGTCCACATAAGTAGAATTCTACTTCTTCTGGCTCCGGATGATCTTTTAGGTAATTATCGAAAAGTGATTGGTGAATGAAACCGGTGTATCCATCAGCATCACGATCATCTAAACTTTTCTTTAATTTCCAGTTATCTTCAGGTAAAGGCTCAGAAAGAGCAATGTTAAATTGAAAGTTAGGGAACTCATCTTCAATTTTTCTGAAGTGATTCACATAGAATAATTCTTTCTTAGAACGACCACCATACCAGTAAGATACTTTTCTATCTGTTTTTAAAGTATGGAATAAGTGGAAGATCTGTGCTCTTAATGGAGCCATACCAGCACCACCACCAATGTAGATCATTTCACGGTCAGTGTAGTTAATAGCAAACTCTCCGTAAGGACCAGAAACTGTAACTTTATCACCTGGTTTTCTTGAGAATACATAAGAAGAGCAAATACCTGGGTTAACTTCCATCCACTTACCAGCATCTCTATCCCATGGTGGAGTAGCAATCCTGATGTTAAGCATTACTATGTTACCTTCCGCAGGGTGGTTAGCCATAGAATATGCTCTGTAGATAGGCTCGTCATTTTTCATCACTAAGCTCCAAAGACCGAATTTATCCCAGTCAGACTGGAATACGTCATCTGGGTGACCAAGCTCAGGCTTAGGCATGATGTCCATTTCAGAGAAGTTTACAGTAATAGCAGGTACATCTATCTGTACATAACCACCAGCTTCGAAGTCAAGAGTCTCTCCTTCAGGAAGCTTCACTACAAACTCTTTAATGAAAGTAGACACGTTGTAGTTAGATACCACTTCGCATTCCCACTTCTTAATACCGAAGATTTCTTCAGGTATTTTTATTTTCATGTCTTGCTTTACCTTTACCTGGCAAGAAAGACGAACATTTTCTTTTTGTTCTGTACGACTCAGGTGTCCAACTTCAGTAGGCAATACGTCTCCGCCACCTTCCTCAACTATACACTTACACATGGCACAAGTACCACCACCACCGCAGGCAGAAGGTAAGAAAATTTTCTGCGCTGATAAGGTAGAAAGTAAGGTAGAACCTGCAGAAGTTACAAGTGGTTTGTCAGACTCCCCATTAATAACGATGTTTACCGGCCCCGACTGAACAAGCTTCGACTGAGCGAAAAGAAGAATAAACACCAATAGCATTATGATAATCGTAAATGCTATGATGGATGTTAAAATAATTGTACTCATTGAATTTGAATGATTTATTCAATAAAAAATTGCCCCCTACACAAGGGTCTACAAATATATTTAGGAATTGTCGAAAACTATAACTTGAAACCTTAAAATTTGAAACTTGAGATAAATAATGAAAGGTTTTTTCGTTGTTAACATTGTGTTTTTATTTGAGGCTTCAAATTAATAGTATCATAATTATTTCTTAATCACATTATGGGCTATATGCGCTTAGTTTCGTGAGCTTAATTAATTAAACCAATACCATGAAAAAAATTATTATATCATTAGCTCTTTTGGCTATGATAACCCTACAGTTTAGCTGTTCGGATGATGAAGATTGCTGTGATGTGCCTAACGTGCTGGAGTTTGTTGAAACTACAGGAAGCATACCTGAAGATTCTATCGGACACCCTGTATACATAAGATTCTCCACCATTTCTAATGAAGATAGAACGGTGGAAGTAACTATCCCTAATACTGAAGTTTACGGAGAAGACTTTACTACTACACCTAATGGTGCATCGGGTAAAATAGCTGTTACCGTACCTGCAGGGGAAACATACAGTGGTTTTTTAGTTAATGCCATTGATAATAATGTTGATGAAGAGGATAAAACCATAAAATTTGGTTTTGGTAGTGGATTTGAATTAGGATCCCAAAAGACATTTACTTTGACTATTAAGGATGACGAAGCCGCCGTAGTAGAAGATCCCTCATCTTTCGAGAAAATTGGGTCCATAAACCTGGCTACCGGCACTGATGGCGGAGCCGCCGAAATTTCCGCCTATGATCCATCTACTAAGAAGTTATTTGTAGTTAATAATGAGAACGATTCAAAAATTGACATTCTCGATTTTTCTGATCCTTCTAACTTATCTGCTATAGGTAGTATAGATATCACGCCTTATGGTGGTGGTGTAAATAGTGTAGCCGTAAAGAATGGTCTTTTGGCAGCAGCAGTAGAAGCTGATAACAAGCAAGAAAATGGAAAAGTAGTTGTGTTCAAAACCTCAGATCATACCGAGGTAAAAGTTGTGACTGTTGGTGCGTTGCCTGATATGGTGACATTTTCTCCGGATGCAAAGTATATTTTATCTGCTAATGAAGGTGAGCCTGATGATGATTATGAAGTAGACCCTAATGGATCTATTTCAATTATAAATGTTGCTTCTGATTATGCTGTAACTACACTTTCTTTTGATGGTTTTGCAGCAGACCAAGCTACTCTGGAAGCTGAAGGATTTAGAATATTCGGACCGGGTGCTTCCTTCGCGCAAGATGTTGAGCCTGAATACATTACTATATCTGATGATTCGAAGTATGCCTGGGTAAGTTTACAGGAAAATAATGGAATTGCTAAAGTTGATATTGATGCTGGTGCTATCACTAAGATTTTTCCATTAGGGTTTAAAGATTTTAGTGCTGAGGGTAATGAAATTGACCCTAGCGATAAAGATGATGAGGTGAGCTTTGGTCTGTACCCTGTAAAGGGGATCTATATGCCGGATGCATTAGCTTATTTCAGCGTTGGAGAAACTGAGTATATTATTACTGCCAATGAAGGCGATACCAGAGATTATGATGGCTACAGCGAAGAAGAAAGAGCCAAGAGTATATATATTGATCAAATGGAATTTGAAGATCCAAACATTCAAGATGATGATAAGCTAGGAAGGCTTACTATTACTACTACACTTGGAGACACTGATACTGATGGGATTTTCGAAGAACTTTATGTTCCTGGAGCTCGCTCTTTCAGTATTTGGGATGCCAGCAATGGAGATCTAAAATATGATTGCGGTAGCGCCATGGAAAAAGCTATTAATGATTATGGCATATATGATGATAGCAGAAGCGATAACAAAGGCGTGGAGCCAGAAGGTGTAACTATAGGTAAAATGGGCGATAAAGTAATCGCTTTCATAGGTTTAGAAAGAGTGGATGCCGTGGTGGTTTATGATGTTACTAATCCTGAGCAGCCTACTTTCTTACAAATATTAGAGACGGGAGATGCTCCTGAAGGTCTAATATTTATCCCGGCTAGCCAGAGCCCAACCGGCGCTAGTTTACTAGTTGTAAGTTCTGAGGATGATGGTCAGGTAATGGTTTTCGAAGCTAGTGCTTTGTAAATAAAAAATATCCCAAAAATAAAGAAGCCTCCTTATCTGCAAGTCAGAAAGGAGGCTTCCTACTTTAAGCGTATGAGTAGGTTAGCTTAGATACTTCTATTTCGGCGTCTTTGCCAGATGTGAATACTACATTCACTTTATGATCTGCTTCTTTCAAAATATTCTTCAGATCAGATAATTCAATTTTACCGATTAAATAACCGTGTTTCTGACCGATAAACTTCTCTGAAATAGATTCAAAAAGAGAAAGGTCTATGTCATTAACATCGTCAAATCTTAGGTACACTTCAGAGGCACCTTCTGTGATGGTAAGTGGCCTGCTTTCATTATAATTATAAGAGTAGTCTTTTGTAAGTGAGGCTACATCGGCCAGTACTGCCAGGCCTGTAGGCAAACTTCCTGCACCTTTACCTATTAATGTTTGCTCACTGGCATATTTACCATTGATGAGCACACAGTTAAACTCATTCTCTACATGGTAAAGAGGATTATCAGAGTCTATATAATGAGGTGCAACAAGCAATGAAATTTGATCATCAATAGTACTGGCTTTGGCTACAAGTTTGATTTTTAAATCACGCTCTTTAGCAAATTCAATGTCTTGATCAGAAATATTCTGGATACCCCAGTTAAAGATGTTTTCCGGATGCACCGCAATACCGAAAGCATGCTGAATAACTATGCTAAGCTTAAACTTAGGGTCAAAACCGCCGACATCTAGCGTTGGGTCTGTTTCGGCAAAGCCATTGTCCTGAGCTTCTTTCAGTGCCTCTGCATATGACTGCCCCTCTTGAAATAACTTGGTTAAGATATAATTAGAAGAGCCATTGAAAATGCCTTTCACCTCAGTAATTTGCTCTGAAGCGTAGTAATCATTTAGGTTTCTGATTACAGGAATACTACCACATACTGCTCCTTCATAAAGAAGCGGAGTATTGTATTTTTGCTGTAGCTCTATCAATTCAGGCAGGTTTTCGGCCACCATCTTTTTATTGGCAGATACCACAGCTTTCCCCTTTTCTAATGATTTTTTCACAATATCAAAAGCAGCTTTGGCATCATCGATTAGCTCCACCACAATATTGATATTTTCATCATTTAAAATCTCTTCAGGATCATAAATGAATTTATCTTTAGAAATAGGAGACCTGTCTTTATCTCTGTTTTTCACGCAGATCTTCACGATCTCTGCATCCAGATCATTATTGGTAGTAAGTGTCTCGTAAAGTCCTTTCCCTACACATCCAAATCCAAAAAGTCCGATCTTATATTTGCTCATGCGTATTTATTTCAAAAAATTCTTAATCTCTTTTGTTAATGCCTCAGTTTCAATGAGAAAGCCATCGTGGCCATAAAATGAATCAATGATTATAAACTGAGCATCTTTAATGTTTTTGGCTATAAACTTTTGCTCTGCCGCCGGAAAAAGAAGGTCAGATTGAATGCCTACCACTAGTGTTCTGGCTGTGATAGCTTTTAGGGCATGCGGTACTGATTTTTTTCCTCTTCCAATATTATGGCTGTCCATAGCTTTACTTAAATACCAGTAGGAAGCCGTTGAAAATCTGTCACTTAACTTCTGTCCCTGGTAGTACTGATAGCTGGCTGCTTTAAAATCATCTACCCGATCATCAAAATCAGTCTGTGTTTTTCTGTAGGTAGTTTGATTTCTGTAGGATAACATGGCTACTGCACGTGCGGCCTGTAGTCCTTTTTTGCCAGCATCAGGAGTTTTGTCTTTGTAAGTAGGATCGGCTTCGATCGCCATTCTTTGAGCTGTGTTAAAGCCAATGCCCCAAGCCGAGTGCCTGGCATTAGTAGCGATAACGCAGATGTTCTCAAATAAATCCGGCTCTGAGCAAGACCACTCTAAAAGCTGCTGTCCGCCCATGGATCCACCTATTCCAAAATATATTTTCTCTATGCCTAGATGCGTTTTTAGCAGTTTATGACTCTCAACCATATCTTTCACTGTAACCAGTGGAAAGTCGAAGCCATATATTTTACCCGTAGCAGGATCAATACTTGCCGGACCGGAAGTGCCATAGCATGAGCCAAGAATGTTAGCACATACAATGAAATATTTATCCGGATCAATAAAATCACCTTTACCCACCAGGCCAGGCCACCATTCCATGGGGTCAGCATTGGCAGTGAGTGCGTGAAATATCCAAATCACGTTATCCTTTGCAGGAGAAAGCTTTCCGTAAGTAGTGTAACTGATCTCAAGCCCAGGGAGTGTTTCTCCACACTCCAGGCTGAACTCTTGATCATACGTATAGGTATTCAAATTTGGCGTCTTTATGTCTTGTTCGTCAATAAACTGCGTTGAAGGCATTGTCTAAATCTGCTTTTAAATCTTCAATATGTTCTATCCCTGCTGATAGCCTCAAAAGATTTGGTAATACTCCTGAAGCCAGCTGTTCCTCATCACTAAGCTGCTGGTGGGTAGTAGCTGACGGCTGAATGATCAATGTTTTGGCGTCTCCTACGTTGGCCAAATGACTGATCAGCTTTAGGCTATCTACAAATTTGGTGGCTTGCTCTTTACCTCCTTTCAGCTCAAAAGAAAGTACACCTCCAAAACCTCTTTTTAAATATTTTTTAGCCAGGTCATGATACTTGCTGCTTTCCAGCCCTGGGTAATTTACTTTAGCTACATTTTCATGCTGCTCCAGCCATTTGGCCAGTTCTAATGCATTTTCCACTGTTCTTTGTACTCTCAAAGAAAGAGTTTCTATTCCCTGAATCAGTTGGAAAGAATTGAATGGGCTCAATGCAGGACCGAAGTCTCTTAAACCTTCCACTCTTGCTCTGATTGCAAAAGCAATATTTGGCAGGCCTAACGGGTTGTTTTCTCCAAAAGTATCCCAGAAATTCAGTCCGTGATATCCTTCTGAAGGCTCAGTAAACTGAGGAAATTTGCCATTGCCCCAGTTGTAATTTCCACTGTCAATAATTACTCCACCGATAGAGGTTCCATGTCCGCCGATCCATTTGGTGGCTGAGGCCACGACTACGGCAGCACCGTGTTCGATAGGTCTGAATAAATATCCGCCAGCTCCAAAAGTATTATCAACTACTAAAGGAATGTCATGCTTTTTGGCCACTGCTGCGATAGCATCTAAATCTGGAATATTGAAACCAGGGTTTCCGATAGTTTCCAGATATATGGCTTTAGTATTTTCATCTATTAATGCTTCAAAATCTTCAGCTTTATCGCTTTTGGCAAACTTTACATTGATGCCGATTCTTTTGAAAGCTACTTTAAATTGATTGTAAGTTCCTCCATACAAGAAAGGAGATGCTACAAAGCTGTCGCCGGCCTGTAGGAAGTTATTCAGGGCTATGAATTGGGCTGCTTGTCCACTACCTACGCCTAATGCGGCTACTCCACCTTCCAATGCCGCGATGCGTTTTTCAAACACATCGGTGGTAGGGTTCATTATACGTGTATAGATGTTGCCAAATTCTTTTAGTGCGAAAAGATTAGCGCCATGCTCAGAATCCTTGAAAGTATAAGAAGTAGTTTGGTAAAGAGGCACAGCTCTTGATCTGGTTGATGCTTCAACATCTTCATAGCCAGCGTGTAGCTGTAGGGTTTCGAAATTCAGTTCTTGAGACATTTTGAGTAGTATTTTTGTTTATTGGATTTATTTTATCTGATTTTGATAGCTATGGTCATTTTAATTTTGGACGTAAGCTTTCTTGGCTGAAAGATCAGCTAATCTGTGTTGAGTACTTTATGGGAAAAGTACTAGCAACAGCAACAACAGCACATGCCGTTGGCGTGAAAATCAGATAAAATAGTTGAGGTTAGCGCCTGTATTGATCGCTGGAAAGTGGCTAACAGCCCTGTTTGATGTTGGATTGATCTTTTCATTGCATCAATTTATATTCTCCCGTATCCGTACACTTGACGAACATTCTTGGGATCAGGAAGTAGCACCTTGGATTGGTGACCAGGTTGCTAGCGCTTCGACGAGCCTGTCTCTCCACGCTTCTTTATAAATCGATTCTCTCAGATGAGTTCATCGAATTGATGCTACAAACGTAAGTAGCGTTTACAATGTTTCCAAATAAAGGATCGGAAAAATTTTATATGTATAGGATTGACAAGTAAATCATTTGAGAACTTATTCCTAATTAAGTACGTATATTAGTACATAATAATGTTAATTAAATTATGATAGCTGCAAATTTTTCAGAATTTAGAACTGGCCTAAAAAAGTTTTTAGATCAGGTAGAAGACGATAATCAGACTTTAATTATTAAAAGGAAAAGTGGGAAAGGAAGTGTGGTAATCTCTTTGGATGAATACAATTCTATCATGGAAACCCTGCATCTGTTAAGTTCCAGGAAAAACTCGGATAGACTTTATGAATCCATTCAACAAATGAAGTCGGGTAAAACTGTTAGCCCCAAGTTGGATGAGTTAGGATGATAATTACCTTTACGGAAAATGCCTGGGAGGACTATCTCTATTGGCAGCAGGTAGATAAAAAGATGATCAAAAAGATCAATGCGTTGATTAAAGGTATACAGAGAGAGCCCTTTGAGGGAATTGGTAAGCCTGAACCTTTAAAATATGATCTTGCTGGTTTCTGGTCCAGAAGAATAGATCAGGAGCATAGATTGGTATATCAGGTTAATGATGGTGAATTGCTAATTTATGCTTGTAGGTATCATTATGATTAAAAGCATATAGCTAGGAGTTGTAATGCTCAAAAACCTCTCTAGCTATTTTGCCTAAATGGTCTTTTACCTCTTGTGGTTTAATGTCCAGCACCATGGTGCCAAATGACAATAGCCATCTACAAAAGTAATCCAGGTGGGAAGTCATAAATGTGATTTCTGTTTCTCCATTATCACATTCATTTTCTTCTATGTAGCCTAAGAAATATTTTTGTTCGCCGAGGAGGGCTGCAGTTCTTTTGCTTGTTCTTACTATTACTTTTTTTAGATCAGAACCCAGAATTAGGCTGTTAACATAGTCCTGATAGCTAGAGCTCTCCCTGGGTAAATACTCCTCTTCTTTTACCTGTAATTTGGTAATTCTGTCAGTTCGAAAATCCCGCATATCATTACGCATTCGGCAGTAGCCTATCAGATGCCAGTGGTTACTGTAGAAGCATAGATTTACAGGCTCTACATCTCTGCGGGTATAATCCTGGCTATAGGTAGAGAAATATTCAAAACTGATAATTTTATTCTGAGCGAGGGCCATCTGAATATCAGAAAGGAAATGATCAGGGAACATGTTGCTCTTGGCGGGGGCATTGGGAGGGGTGAGTACCTGAATGTTTTTCTCCAAACTATCTAAATACTCTTTCTCCTGCACTTTTAATACAGCTTTTATTTTAAAAAGAGCATTTTCAAAGTGCTCCTGAATAGAACTGTCGGCATGTCTTTCGGCCAGTTTGGAGGCTATTAATATAGCACCAGCTTCTTCCTTGGTAAAGGATACGGGAGGCAGGTTATAGCCTTCCATAAGAAAGTAGCCCACGCCGGCTTCCGCGCCAATGGGTACACCCGCTTCTTCCAGTGCTCTTATGTCTCTATACACTGTTCGCAGACTAATTTCGAAGCGGTCTGCAATCATTTGAGCTTTTACTACTTTCTTACTTTGTAGCTGTATTAAGATGGCCGCCAAACGGTCTATCCGGTTCATTTTTCTGCCAGTGTTTTTAGTTTCTCGTTCATAGCTACAAATCCTGCTCTGGTATCGTTATCCAATTGCTTTTTTAAAAATGGGACTAGAATTCCACTGAACTCTTCCCTATGAATAAAGAGTGTTTCATTCTCTGAAATTTTCTTCAATTCAAAAATATGATGCCCATCAAAAATGCCTCTTATAAACAGGCTGCCCAACCAGCCAAACTGCACATATCTATGAAATAAAGTAACCTGAGGTTTAAAAACCATTGGCTTTGAACCAGCTGCTTGAACTGTGACTTTTAGCCTTTCTCTCACTTTTGGTTTTCCAATAATGCTGAGAATGAATGGATTCCATTCAGGATACTGATCAAAGTCCATTAAAATAGACCAGATTTTTTCAGCGGATGCTTTAATGTTTATTTCAGTCCGGATCTCTTTCATAAGACAAGTACCTTTGAATATAATATGACCTTACCAGAATTAATATAGCCAAAGGAACTAAGGAATAGTGAATATCCTGCGGTAAAAATGCCCACATCACTATTAAAATTAAGCTAATGAGACATGTGGCCTGAAAGTAAATTCTGATCCAGTCAGGAATATGTTTTTTCAATAAAAAGAAAACCACAGGAAAATGTAGCGGGATAGCCCAAAGAAGGTTGAAATTCTTCGCCGCTGCATGATGGTCAGTAGCTACCCAAAGTAAAAAAAGAACCCAGCCTACCAGGCCGAGGATTGAAAATAAGACAACGTCAAATCCGAAGTAACCTTTATCCTTTCTATACCCCATGAATGAAATAATAATACCAATGACCAATAATAAGCTGAATGTTATTAATGGGGTAATGGAGCTGCTTTGGTCCTCTTCTGGTTGAGACTCATAAGTGACTTCCGTATTTTTCACCAATGGTTCCGGATGTCCATTATGCAGAATGGTGGCGTGGTTAAACCCAGATTCTATATAATCAGGCAGAAACATATACATTTCCGGCGTGGCTTTCACGTCCATAGGCAAGCCTAGGCCTATATCAATTCCAAGCTCGCCCCACGGCTGTTGTTCCAAATAAATGTGTGTAAGATCTCTTATGGTGTAATCCGTCTCAATATATGAACCATCGAACTGAAGGTCCTCTTTAAAGGTCGTTTTTAGCGCATCTCTTATTTTTGTAGCGCAGTTGTTATAGAAATAATCATAGTAGTAATACTGATTTTCAGGCTGCATATTCCATTGTAGGAAATCAAATAGCTGCTGCTTTTGAGCCTGAGTCAGATTAAGTATCTGCTCGTGGATGTATCGGTTATAATAAACATAACCATATTTGAAATCACGGTAAGACTGTGCCGCCAGCTTATAATTTAAATATCCTCTGGCAAAGTTGAGGTAGAAGTTGGGCTGGTTAAAATCAAAAATGCCATAGTTATAAACTACATCATATCCTCGCATGGGATCCGTAACTCTTATGGCACTGTGACCAAACGCAGAATACAATTCACCCTGAAAAGGACCACAAGTGAGGATTCTAATCTCCGCGGTAGGAGATAAGGTCATTTGCTGAGAGTAGCTAATAAAAGGAAGTAGAAGAAATAGCAGCAATAATTTTTTCATGCCTTTAAGATAGGCATATCAAGCCCAAAAATTAATTAAGGATTTATATAAATATATATGGCACTTAATTGTTAAGCATTATATTGCAATCTGAAATTTTTTAATATGAAAAAACTAATACTATCTTTTATTATTTTATTTATTGCGTCATTTAATATAAGTGCGCAAGTTAGCTTTGACAGCAGTGATACCCTTAGTTATTTAGGAAGAGTCAACACGTACGTTTATGTAGATTTTAACGATGATAATTATCTAGACATTCTATATACCATAGATGAAAGGTTATACTTGAAGGAGAATATTGATGGAATCAATTTTAAAGAAGGAGAGCAAATTCTTTCCACCACTTCTAATGTAATTGATATTCCAGAATTGGTAGATTTTAATGATGATGGCATTGAGGATTTAGTTCTAGTTACGAGTGATTCTCTTCATACATATTATCGAAATGAAAATACATATAACCTGAAAGAATCTTTCTTCAGAAGTTCGATGTATAAATTCAATGTGCAGCTGTTGGATTTCAATAATGATGAGGCTATTGACTTGATCTTTGAGGAAGAGGGCAAGATTAAGTTGATCTCAGATTATAGTAATGCCAGCGTTGAGGATTCGGTAGTAGTAATGGATTATGAGCTACCTGGTATAATGGATTTTTTGATTTCTGATATAAATGATGATGGTCTCTTAGATTTGGTAGCACTGGATAATGGAAAGTTAATAACTGATTTACAAAATTTAGATGGTTCCTTCAGAAGATTGGGGAATGTGCCAATAGCTACGGCTAGAATTAATGTGGGCGATGTTAATAATGATGGACTCAAAGAGATCATATTTTATAGCTACTTTGCCAGTGGTATTAATGCTATGTATTATGACGAAACAGAAGACATATTTCATGAAGCACCGTTGGTGCCATCCTACTTATCACAGTTAACAGATGCTTCATGCACAGATTTGAATGGAGATGGAAACCTTGATGTTTTAGCTTACAGCCTAAACCAAATTGTTTATTTTCAAGGAAATGGTGATGGTTCATTTCAGTTACAAGAATGGCTGGTAGAGGAGAAACAACTGGTTTCTTTTTATCCTATTGATGTGATAGACATTAATAATGACTCTCATCTTGATCTTATTGCTAATGGAATTACAGAGGCGAATTTTTATTATTTGGACAACGATTTTGAGGTTCTGAATTCTAAAACTCATGTGTTTTTGCCAATTCCGATGGTTTTTAAAACTATTGATTTAGATAACAATGGTGGAGTTGATTATATTGATATTACCAGAAATGGCCAGATAAGAGTTGACTGGGCTAGTGATTATTTTGAGATTGATAGTACGTCATTTGTTGAGATCCAATTTGGTGTAACTCAAGGCTTTTTATATGACTTAAATAGTGATGGCAACATGGATATTTTCTATCAGTTGGAACGTAGTGATTTACAGGAGATATGGTATGTGACATTGCTTGAAAACGGAGACTTTAGTGAGCCCAAGCTATTTAAAAATGTGGTGAGATCGGCCTCTGAGCCCAAAGTTATCATCCAAGAGGGGCGTGAATATCTTGCTTTCGTAAAAAAAGGTGGAAATAAACTATTCTGGATAGACCCTTTGAATGAGGATGTAAATGAATTTTTTAATGAACCAAATTCTGAGTTGCTGTCTGGGGGATTGGCCAATTTGATTGTTTCTGATTTAGATTCTGATGATAAACAAGATATAATAACCTACCGATTTACATCGGGTACTTTTAGTGTTTGGTTTGGCGATGATGATAGTGACATTTTCCAAATGGAGCTTGAAGGTTTAGAAATTGTAAAAATTAAAGGAGCTGATTATAACAAAGATGATAAGAGTGATTTAATTATAGCGGCAATTGATCCCTTAAATTATCCAGATGCTAAGCTAGTGTTCATGAAAAATACTGGTTCAACGGAGTCTTTATTGGAAGTAGATTATATGATTGATTTTCAAGCCACTAATAATAATTTGAATATCGAATATCTAGACTTGGATATGGATGGAGAGGAGGAGGTGATTTTAAGAAATTATGAATATAACTATCTTATTTATTCTAAGTTAAGTAATGATCAATATGAGTTATTACCTGGATCAGTTCTATCATTGAACTCTGAAGCAGGTATGTCTTTTATAGATATTAATGAGGATGGGAAAACTGATTTAGTTACATGTAGTTCAGGAGGCAGCTTATACTACCAACTCAATAACTCAGTGATAGAACCTTCAAGTCTACAGACTACATTGGAAGTTAGTGACATTACGCCATACTCCTTTAAAGTAACTATGAATGAGGTGGATTATGCTGGTAGAGTTTTGATTGTCAGTGAAGGGGAAGAGTTAACTGATTTAGCATTGACTGATTCTCAGTTTTATGATGGGGCCAGTGCCTTCGGAGAAGGATCGGAGCTAGCAGATCATGCCTTTGTGATTAACGCAGGTAATGAGTCTGAGGTACAAGTGGAGGATTTAATGCCAGAAACGGAATATTATGTGTATGCTGTTGAGTATAATCTAAATGCACCTCAGAATTCAATTATTAATTACTCTACAAATTATGCTAGTGTTGTTGCCAGTACCACGGTAGTTACGTCGATAAGCAATAACCTGATGATAAATTCATTATACCCCAATCCGACAGAGTCAAAATTATACGTGCCAAGAGCATCATCGGCTAAAGTATATAATCTTACTGGTCAGGATATGCATGTAAACTATAATTTGCAAGGATCGCAGTTAGTTCTAGATGTAACTGAATTGCCTAGTGGACTTTATCTGGTAGACACTGGTGATAAAAAACAGCGGTTTATTAAAAAGTAAGATTGTGTGTTTACCTTTAGGGGGTGAACTCAAACCTTACAGACGGCCTTAACTTCATTTCCAAGCTCACACTCAAGCGAGCTTGGAATGCTAGCCGTATAGTTGGCAGTTATATTTCATCAAGGTGGTTTGGGAGAACAAAAATGAGGGGCTTACCTATTAGCATATCTATAGAACCCACCACCTCTTGTAACCTAAGATGCCCCGAATGCCCGAGTGGTTTACGATCATTTACCAGACCCACAGGAATGCTCCAAAATGAGCTTTTCACAAATGTGATAGATGAGCTTAGCGGAACCTTGATGTATCTGTTGTTCTACTTTCAGGGTGAGCCTTTTTTGCATAAGGGTTTTCTTGACCTGGTGAAATATGCTTCGGATAGGAAAATTTATACAGCTACATCTACTAACGCACATTACCTTACGGACGAGGTGGCCAGAAAAACCGTGGAGTCAGGTCTGGATCGTCTCATTATTTCAATTGATGGCACTACCCAAGAGACTTATGAATCGTATAGAGTAGGAGGTAGGTTGGATAAAGTGATTGAAGGAACAAAGAATATAATCCGTTGGAAGAAGGAGTTGAAGTCTAGGACCCCTCATGTTATTTTTCAATTTTTGGTTGTAAAGCCTAATGAGCACCAAATTGAGGAAGTAAAACAAATGGCCACTGATCTTGGTGTGGATGAAGTGGGTTTTAAAACAGCTCAGATTTATGACTATGAAAATGGCTCAGATCTAATTCCCACGATCGATAAATATTCCAGATATAGAAAAAATGGTGATGGCACTTTCTCCATTAAAAATAAGTTTTTAGATCACTGCTGGAAGATGTGGCATAGCGCGGTCATTACCTGGGACGGTAAAGTGGTGCCTTGCTGCTTCGATAAAGATGCTGACCACCAGATGGGAAGTTTGGGCAAAGCATCTTTCCAAGATGTATGGTTTAGTAGGCCCTATGATACATTCCGTAAAAATCTGATCCAATCTCGCAGCAAGATCGAAATGTGCAGAAATTGCACTGAAGGATCTAAGGTTTGGGCTTAGTAATCCCAATATCAGAAATTCAATTCTCTTATAGTAGGTTACCCACCTCTTGAAACTAGTATTTTAATGGTAGGTACGGTATTTGTTTTCCGCCTATCAGACTTTTTAAATTTTTTAATATGATAAAGAAATTAACTTTTTTGAGTTTGTCTATTGGTTTGATGTTCTATATGTCTTCTTGTGAAGAATTGGAGGATGCCCTAAACACCAATTTAACCGAAGCGGAAATTGTAGAAGGCCTAAAGGAAGCCCTTGTAGTAGGCACTGACACCTCAACTTCTATTTTAGGTGCTACTAATGGATATTTAAAGGATGAGGCTGTAAAAATTTTATTGCCTGAAGAGGCTCAGCCTATTCTAGATAATATGGATGAGTTAGGCATAACAAGTGTGATACAACCATTTATAGATCAAACTATTGAAAGTATTAACCGTGCTGCTGAAGAGTCTGCAGCTTTAGACTCTACCAAAACTATTTTCAAAGATGCCATCACCACCATGACCATTACTGATGGGTTCACCATTCTTACAGGTAGTGATTCTGCTGCTACGGTCTATTTGAAAGGTAAAACCTATAGCCGCTTGCTCACTAATTTTAGTGGTATCATCAGCCCGGTATTGGAAAAAGATTTAATCAATGGTGTGAATCTTTCTACCGAAGAATTATATACAAAATTGATCAACACTTATAATGATGGGGTTACAGTTTATAATACTATCAATATTCTCAACCCCAATAAACATATGGATAAAATTACATCTAACAGCTTGGCAGAGCATGCTACCAGTAAGGCATTAGATGGCTTGTTCTTAAAGGTTTCTGAAGAGGAAAAAGCGATACGCGAAGATCCTATCGCAAGAGTTACGGCTATTCTGCAGAAGGTGTTTGGTAGCCAGGATTAACTTTTAGTTTAGTATATCTTAAAGCCGTTCTAATTAGATTTAGAGCGGCTTTTTGTTTTAACAATAGCTAAATACTAGTTCGTTTAATTAGAATTCCCTCTGGATTTTTGCATTTGATGCACTGGAGAATCACAACCGCAACCTTTAGAACATCCGGCGTCTCCTTTGAAATGTTTATATAACAAGTTTCCCAGGTAAATAAGAGCGCCTAAGAATAATAGACCTATGATAATTTGTTGCACCATGTGAGTAAAACTGTCTTAATAAAATATTAGTTCTTCGCCTCCCAATGTTTACGAATTACTTTTAACAAAGATTCGTGAGTGGTTCCCCCTGCACAGATTTCTCTGCCAAAAATGTAATCATCATCTCCTTTAAAATCACTTACTTTTCCTCCTGCTTGCTGCACCAAAAATGCTCCGGCGGCTACATCCCATGCATTGAGATTATATTCAAAGAAACCTTCGAATCTGCCACAGGCTACATAAGCTAAGTCTACCGCTGCACTGCCCATTCTTCTTAAGCCATGAGTAGTTTGCATGAGCTCATTTAATATTTTGAGATATTTATTCATATAGTCAAAGTCATAATAGGGGAAGCCGGTGGCCAGAAGGCTGTCGTTTAGGTGATTTATGGGGGATACGTTTATCTCCTTTTCATTACAAAAGGCCTTTTCTCCTTTTACCGAATAGAAACACTCGTCTTTATTAATCTCATAAACGATGCCCATAACAATTTTGTCGTGCCGCATGAGCGCTAAGCTAATCGCATAAATTGGCAGGCCGTGGGTGAAGTTGGTGGTGCCGTCAAGCGGATCTATAATCCAGTTAAATTCATCTTGTCTTTCAGTTTCGGTGCCTTCTTCAGTAATAAAACCTGCACTTGGAAGAATTTCCTTACAGCCAGCAACCAATTTTTTCTCAGCCTCCTTATCCACATAAGACACCAGATCATTAAAGCCTTTGTGCTCAATATCAGCTAGTTTGAAGTCTTCACTTTCTTTTCTTATGAACGCACCTACTTGCTTTACTAAAGTTTTGGTAGGCTCTAAAAGTGTGCTTAAATCAGTCATCTTTGGTTTTTCTTTTTACGAAGCTGTATAAAATCATTAATACACTTACCCATGCTGCGGTCTTCCCTAAATATTCTCCATTGCCTGCTAGTTGCTTAGCTTGTGCCGTGCCGCTAATAAGATCTTCTGGAACTATGGCTTCTGATGATATATTTAATGAAAAGGGAATCACTATGATTATCAATGTATAGATAATGCTAAGCCAACGAATTTGTACATTAAATATGGCCAAACCTTTAAATAAGGCAAAGTAGAAGAGGAGGTTTACTAATAATATCCAAACAGTAACTCCCTGAAGACCAGTATATAAGTCCCATGAAATGAGGTAAGTATCGTGTTTGAAAATAGAGCCTAAGAAAAACTGAGAAAACTGCGGATTAATCTGTAACAGAAGGTATTCCAGAGCCAGCCAATAAATAATGACGGTAAAAAGACCCAGCCTATTCTTGGCGTATTTATTCGTGAAAATAAAAATTAAAAAGGCTAATGAGGCTACAGCGCCATAACCGGCTCCATACGCAAAAGTAACAATATCCGCTTTGGCAAATGAGAATGCCCAGCAGCCGAAGCCTATAATCAATATTAAGATTATCGTCAGGTAGCTTCCCCATGGGGCATTATTGCTCTCTTTAAATTCACTGAAAATGGCGAAAAGTGGAGCAATGCTTAGCAGAGATAAAAATGCTAAGTTATTCGCAAGTTGGCTGATGATCAGCAGAGATAAAGAAAGAGGGGCTAATATCCAGATTCTAACCTTAGGATTTTCCATCGACTATAATTACAATTTCACCTTTAACAGGCTTTTGTGAAAAATGAACTTTAATTTCTTCGAGGCTTCCATTCACGGTTTCTTCGTGGAGCTTGGTGAGCTCTCTGGATACTGATGCCTGGCGGTCTGCCCCTAGATGTTCGGTTAGTTGGTCTATGGTTTTGAGTAATCGGTGTGGAGACTCATATAAAATAATGGTCCTGTCTTCCGTAGCTAGAAATTCCAGCCTGGTTTTTCTTCCTTTTTTGTGAGGTAAGAATCCTTCAAATACAAACTTATCTGAAGGAAGGCCAGATTTTACCAGGGCGGGCACAAATGCCGTAGCACCAGGTAAACATTCTAGTTTGATGCCGGCCTTTAAGCACTCTCTCACTAGAAGAAAGCCCGGATCAGATATGCTAGGTGTGCCAGCATCTGTAACCAGCGCCATGGTTTCTCCATTTTCCAGACGCTCTACCAGTTTGTCTACAGTTTTATGTTCATTAAATATATGGTAGCTCTGTAGCGGCTTTGATATATCATAATGCTTTAAAAGCTTACCACTAGTTCGGGTGTCTTCAGCCAGTATTACATCTACAGCATTTAAAATTTTAACTGCCCTAAATGTAAAATCATCAAGATTACCGATAGGTGTAGGTACTAAATAAAGTTGAGTGCTACTTTCCTCCACTATTTTTTATGCTAGTTTATCTATTTCGCTGGCCAGTTTATGATCTTTTTCAGTCACTTTATCTCCGGCGTCATGCGTATTTAGCTCAAAGCTAACAGTATTATACACATTAGACCAGTTTGGGTGGTGATTCATTTTCTCTGCCACTATGGCCACTTTTGACATGAATCCAAAAGCTGTCACAAAATCCTCAAACTCAAAGGTTTTCTTTAGCTTGTTATCTTCTTCTTTCCACATAATATTATGGTTTGGTTGCTGTAATAATATACTGGTATTGAAGGCTACTCTCATCTAATTCAATTGGATCAAACCCAGCTTCTTTCAATTCATCAATAGCAGTGTTTTCATCAATCTTGTTGGTCTCTTGCGGCCCCACCGGCATTTCACCTTTTTTATAATCCACTAGAACCAGGGCACCCTGAGGTTTTAAGCCTTCAAGGATTTTCTTCAAATAACTCACTCTGTTACTAATGAAATAATAGGTGTTCACCATAAGTGCGCCATTTACTTCCCCCTTTTTTAATAGCGGATCCTCTTCTTTCGAAAGTCTGGTTTGAATTCGTTCACCCAAGCTATTATCTAATTCAGATTTTCTATCATCGATATAGTTCAGAAATCGGTCATCAATATCTATGGCAATTACAGAAGCATTGAGCTCGGCCATTTTAAAAGAAAAATAGCCAGTTCCCGCTCCAATATCTGCTACTGTCTTACCTGATAGATTACCAAATTTATCTAAAACCAACTGTGGGTTTTGCCATTCGCCTCTATCCGGTGACTCATAGGAGTTCACCATATTTTGAAAAGACTCCATGTTAAAGTCAGAGCCTTGCTGCTCATTTTTAACTGAATCTTGAGTAACAACTACCGTTTCAGTTTTCTTGGTCTCCTTACTTTGGCAGGCAGCGATTACTATTATACCTATGAGAAATATTCTGTGCTTCAATACTTAAAAATAACAGGTAATGATAAGGTATGTTTAAAGGGCAATTATCCCTTCTATTTTATTTGCCTTTATGTAGTAATCAATAATACTGTCACTAGAGGGCATCATAAGCTCAGCGGTGATGCTGATGTAGTTTCCATTGCTGGATTCTTTTTCTTTAAGGTCGTGATGAGCAAACAGGGCTCTCAACTCATCTATCTTGGCCTTTGGAGCTATAAACTTAAACATGTATATGGCAGGCCACTCGTACTCCTTGTCTAATTTTTCTTTGAACGATTGTATTGAATCATCTTTCATGGTGAAATTACCTTAGCTCTAAAATAAGAAAAGCGGGGATAATGTCCCCGCTTTCAATTCTTTAATATTATGAACGATTAATAGAATTTATATCTATTGTCTTCTATGTCAGCATCATCTTTAATGGCTTCACCAATGTTGAAAGCAGTTCTGTTTTGAGTGCTTTGTTGCAATTGGTTTTTGTAAGACGAGTAATCAGCAATTTCTGGAGCCACTGTCTTGCTTTCCATTTTGATTACTAAAACACCATTCTCAGAAGCAAATGGAGCAGTAGTTTCGCCATTTTCTAAAGAGAACGCTTTACCTACAGCTACAGGATCAAAACCAACGTTAGGTAAAGAGTTAACATTTAGTTTAAGATCGCTTGAAGTGTAAACGTTAGCATCAGCACCATAAGCAGAAGCCATTTCGTCAAGGCTACCGCTTAAGCCTTTAAGCTTGCTAATGATTTGCTCTCCTTTTTTCTCTTTTTTAACGGCTGCAGTAAGCTCAGTTTTGATATCAGAAACATCTTTATATCCTTCTTCTACTTCGCCAGTCATTACAGCTACTACGTAGTCATCTTCAAGCTCAAATACTTGAGAAACTGTTCCTGTAGAAGCATCTCTGAATAACCACTGCACTATTTCTCTTGCATCACCTAACGCACCGATACGGCTGTCATTCGGGGCTAATTGATTAGCAGGCATAACCGCTAAAGAATCATTTTTAGCTGTAGATTCGAATGAGTCAAGGTCATCTACGTTAGTAGCGAAAATATCCGCTTTACTGAAGGCCACATTTCTAGTGTCATCACTAGCAAGTACGCTTCTGTCAATTCTTGCTATTTTATATGCTTTGTTAGTCTTAGCTTCAGTTACATCAATAATGTGGTATCCGTAAGTAGTTTTGATAAGACGGTTTACTAAGCCTGGTTCAGTAGCAGAGAAAACTGCATCTTCGAATTCAGGAACCATTTTACCAGTTTGGAACCAGCCAAGGTCTCCACCTCTGCTTGCGCTACCATCTTCACTATTTTCTCTAGCTAGCTGAGCGAAATTAGCTCCACCCTTAAGTTCGTTTAATAAGTTCTGAGCTTTTTGCTTAGCTTCATCATCATCTCCTTTAATTAAGATGTGGCTAGCCTTAGCGTAAGATACGGTGTCATCATAGATAGAAGATACTTTGTAAAGTACATATCCGTTTGGAGTGATATATGGACCTCTTACATCGCCTTCTGTTAAGTTTCCTTCGTTAGCCTGAAGTTCTTTAGGCAGTATACCAGAGTGGTAAGATCCAAAGAAAGTCTGTCCGTCAGTGGTAGTTCCAGCGAAGATAGAGTCATTCTTACTTGCTTTGAATTCAGATTTAAGAGTCATTAACTCATCTTTAACAAAAGCAGTATCTTCTGCAGATGGCACAATAGGGAAAGCTACATACTTTAAGCTCTTGGTGTGCTCTGACTTATATTTCTCTTTGTTTTTATTGTAATAGTCTTTAAGATCGCTGTCAGAAACAGAAACTGAAGAATCACTTACGGCATAAAAAGGAACATATAAATATTTTACTTCAGCCACATCGTTCTGAGCATGGTATTCCATTTCAGCCTCGGCGTCAGTAATATAGTCAGCCTTAATGATAAGGTTTTCGTATTTTACTCTTTCTCTACCCGGTCTTAGGTTCTTTTTAATGATGGCCCAGTAGTTTTGGTACATCGGCGGCTGCTGATCTAAGTTTTGATAGAAGTTTAAGAACAATTGTCTATCAAACTCACCTGTTTGTGGGTTAGTGAAGAAGTTTTTAACCTGAGCGTCTTGATTCTCACCTTGGATCATATCCCAGATCTCATCACTAGTAACCTCAGAGCCAACTTCATCGTATTGCTTGTTGAAAGCATACTTGTTGATAAGAAGCTGCCAAGCCTGGTTTCTTAAAAGAGGTCTGTCTCTTTCAGTAGGCTGTCTGTTATACTGGATGCTGTATTCAGCTTCACGTTGTTGAACGAGGTTCTGAAATTCTTTAAGGTCAATGTTCTCACCGGCTATTTCACCTATTTGAGAGCTATTTCCAAAGAATCGTGAGTTTTTGCTAAAAACATCAGCAAGGATAAATGCAAGTATAGCTAGAGCGATGAACCCTACTACAACTTTGCCCATTTTGTTTCTCAGCGTGTTGATTAATGCCATTTCTGTATAATACGTTCATTTTAAAGAGGCGCAAATTTACATAGTATCCAACTAAAATCAAACTACGTTTTTCGCCCCATATTATTTATTTTCAGTATGTTTAATATCCAATGTAAGTTTTACGATCTCAATTCGTATGTCATTGGTAGATTGTATGGAAAAGTTGAATGGTGGTACGGATACACTATCACCAGGCTGAGGGAGATCTTCTGTTATAGATAATATCAGTCCTCCCACTGTTTCATAGTCACCTGTTGGTAGATTCCAGTTATATTTATCGTTGAGGTAATCAATCTCATGTCTGGCGCTTAAAAGGTAGTTATGCTCATCTAGCATCTGTTCTACCCAGTCTTCGTCATCATGTTCGTCCTGTATTTCCCCAAATATTTCTTCTATAATATCCTCTATACTCACTATGCCTGAGGTACCTCCAAATTCGTCTACCACAAGGGCCAGGCTCTTTCTTTCACTAATAAACTGAATCATTAATTCATTAGCCAGCATGGTTTCAGGTACAATGAGAATTGGTGTAAGGATATCTCTAATGTTTTTAGGTTTTTTAAATAATTCTAATGAATGGCATGAACCAATTACATTATCAATAGAATCTTCATAAACCAGAATTTTTGAATGGCCACTTTCTATGAAGGCAGATTTTAAGTCTTCAATCTCATCTTCAATGTCTATGGCTATGATCTCTGTACGTGGGATCATACATTCACGCACCCTGATAGTTTTAAACTCCAGGGCGTTATTAAATATCTTGGTGTCTACCTCTACATTCGTTTCTTCATCAGAAAGAATGGTGTTTTTAATATAATTATCGAGGTCTGTAAGTCTGAAGGTAGGGCGGTCTTCCGAGTATTCAAGACCGAGTATTCCCGTGAAAATAAATTTTGATAAGGATACAATAGCCCAAACAATTGGCCCCATAACCCAATAAATGGCATACATGGGGAAGGCAAAAATAGATAATAGCCAGTTGGGGTTAATCATGAATATACTCTTGGGCAGGAACTCTGCTGTGAGCAACACAATAAGCGTAGAAGCAATGGTCTGTAAAACCAATGCTGTTATTTCATTATAAAAGAAGTAGCCAGAAAGCAAATTAAGTATGATCGGATCTAAAAGTTTGGCCATGAAAATACCGTAGATTACCAGAGCTATGGTATTTCCGATAAGTGTGGTGCCAATAAAACGGCTGGAGTTGTTAACAAACTTGTTAAGTATCTTGCCGGTTCTATAACCTTTTTTGCCTTGCAGCTCTATGTGCAGGCGATCCGCAGAAACAAAGGCTATTTCTATTCCTGAGAAGAATGCGGAGAATAAAAGGGTTAAGGCAATGGGTACAAAAATGGCAACGTCCATGGATTATTTAGAGGTCTTATCTTTACTGTTCTTGTCTTTTAGAAGTTTATATAAAAATAAAAGACTTAAACATAACATAAAAATCCAATATGCGCCCATAAATCCTACAGTCATTACCTGATGTATGCCAATAATAAATAAGGCAACGCATGCGGAAAAAATTAAAACAGGTGCTAGTTTATTCATTGTTATCTACTGAAAATACGCCCTCAGGCTTTAATATGGTATAGTCTGAGAAGTCTTGCTTAGCATCCAGGCCAGTACCATACACGGTTTGGTCTGGAAGTTTAATAGTTACAAATTTATCAGTAAACATCTTTTCTTCATCAGGCTTCCAGAATAATTCTTCGGTGTCCAGCTCTTGTTTGTTCTCAATATTTTTTAATTGCACATCGCCACGGCCTCTCCACTTATTCTCTTCTTTATAATAAACTGCTTCGTTAGCCTTGAATGTGGAGGTGAGCACGCCATTTTCATCATAAAACTCCATATACATGCCCTCTGGAAACTCACGATTTCCACTGGCGTATTCAAGTAGCTTATCTGTGATAAGCTTTACTTTCAAGGTGGCAGATTCGCTGTAAAATAGCTCCAGGTCTTCAGCTTCCTGCATAGGGCCTTCGTAGGGCTTCAGTTGTTCGGCACTTTTTTCACTGTCACCGCAGGCAAAAAGTAAACCTGCTGCTAGTAAAAGGGCTAAGTACAGTTTTATCTTCATGGCTATATAAAAACAGAGGCCATGAAAAAGAAATTCATGGCCTTGTGAATGAATGTCATTTATAAATGTTAGTCTCTACTTCTAATTGTAGTAGATCTGCCCCAACATCCTACAGATAAAGACTCTCCTTTCTTGTGGTTGAAAGTAAAGATCTCTTCAGTAGATGGGAACTGCTCTTTTGTAGACTGCATCATTTTTGAGTTTCCAGCCTGAGAGAAGAAGTCATAAGCTAATAAGAATACTCCTCTATCAACCACAGGGTCTTTCTCTTGCTTGCAGCTGTTAAAGCTTTGGTAGATAGCATAACCCATGGCATTATATGCATCTTTATTATTAGGATCTACAGATAATGCTTTTTGATACATTTCCATAGCAGCTCCGCCACCTTTAATTGAACCTAACTGGATATACATATCAGCTTTATCAGCAGGATCTTCAGTTAAAGTTAAAGCCATGTTGAAGTACTTCTCAGCTTTAGCTTTGTCAGAATCTTTAAACTTGATACCTAAGTTTTTAGCTAGACCAAAGTTTGGCTCTTTTTCCTGAATAACCATACCAGCTTGTAACCATAAAGGATCGTCAGTACACTTACCGTTAAGCATGAAAGCGAATATTTTCTTAGCTAATTTAAGGTCAGTTGGGTTAGCCTCGAATTTAGGAGCTAGATTTTTTCTTACGAAATCACAATCAACATCAATAATGCTAACTAAAAGACCGTCGATTTTACCTTTGTAATCTTCAAGCTTGTCTTTGTACTTTCCTCCTTGACTAATTTGGTAATCAACCACTTCCATGATTTTGTCATAACGCTCCAAGATTTGCATGTCGTTAAGATTATCTAAGTACTTTTTGTTGTAAACAACAGCACTCATATAAGGTACGTGCATGTAATATGGAATATCGTTTCCGTTAAGCTCATAAGCCTTGTCGAAAAGAGTCATTACTTCTTCCAGCTTATCTTTTTTCTTGATGTTATATCTGTAGAATGAGTAAGCCTTTCTTGCAGTTACATCAGCTTCTTCACCACAGTTAGTCATTCTTAGATCATAGATGATCATTAAAGAATCGATTAACACATCTTGAGCATCACCTTCAGGAGTAGCTTCTACTAAACCTTTGTATATTTTTTCTCCATTGATATAAATAGAGGTATTTAATTTAGGAGCATTCTGTAATAACCATGCGTGTGGTTTTCTAGCTCCTTTAAAATTGTCATTTCTTAATGCATCTGTATAAAGAACGTTTTTCTCTTCTGCCGTAGCTTTATCTTCTGGCCAATTCCAGCCTTCACACTGCGCCTGAACAAGATACGTTTGAAAACAAATAGCCGCTAATAAAAAGATGCGCTTCATTATCTTACTTTTCATCATTTTTAAAATTATTACTTAATCATACTTTCTTTTAACAAACCATTGGTCATTGAAGTTAAAGCCTAAATGCACCTGGTAGTAATCTTCTTCAATGCTATTATCTGATACACTGCCTCTTTTACCTACCTTGAAGGCGAAATCTAAACTAGACAAACGGCCCACTGGTAATGACCAGCCAAAATTAATGCCAAAATCTTTAAGTTGCTTGCCGTTCGTCAAATCCTGACCAATTACATAAGGTGTATCTTCATAACTAACACCTAGTCTGTAAGTCACTCTTTTTAGGTAACTATTTACTGATGAGTAGTCTGGAGTATATTCTCCTCCTAACCCTACTTTGAAAGAATTGGCTAAATTATCGTTTCCACCTTCAAAGCTCTTATAGTCAGACCATTGCTGCATTTTTACATCTGCACCTACGGTCCATTTATAGCCATTTGTAAATGAGATCCCAGCGCCAAAAGAATGAGGGATAACAATACTTCCTCTCTGGCTGTCAAGCGTATCTGAAGTAACAGGAACTCCGCTTACAGTTTGTTCTCTGGCTACATATTTTTTTGCATTCAAATCTCCTTTGAAATCATAGGTAAGTCCTATGTTCAAGCGAATTCTATTATTGAATATGGAATCTTTTCTGTAAGCGACACCTGCTCCGAACATGAAATCAGAAACACTTACACGATTAAGAAAGTTTGGAGTGAAGCTTACTCCGGGCCCAATATTGTCAATGCTGGCCAATGATTCTTTTTCGATGCTACTAAAAATGTAAGCAGCTCTTAAACCTACACTAAAGCTTTTGTTTATAGCCACACCATTAGAAAAGAAAACCTGATTGTACCCTCCAGATCCTCTTTCAGTGATAGTAGCATTTAATGTGTCATTACCAGCTACAGTTCCTGAGTAGCTAAATTCATAGTCTACATTAGAGTAAGGCATAAGGCCAATAGATGATGTCCATTTACCAGGCTTCATAGGAAGAGCAAGTACAAGAAATTCAAGATTACCACCGCTATTGGTTTCAGAAGCAATGCCATTGCTAACAGTTCTCTGTTCGCCGGCCATACCCGCAGTGAAGATAGTGAGGGAGTTATACGGAAGTAAGGCAGGGTTAAGGTTATTTAAATACCAATAACTACCATTACTAATTCCTATGTCAGCCATCCCCTTATTGTGAATGAGTCCCATATTATAAACATCGCCTATACCTTTAGATGTTATGGGTGATTTTGATGCCTGCCCCCACGCTACAGATGAGAAAACACAGATGATAGCTGTGAATAAAATTCCTGATTTTAATCTATGCATTGTAAAGTAATATCCTGTTTAAGCCCATGAGTACTAATTCAGGGGCTGCAAATATGCCTGCTTTAAGCTTGTTTTCAAAGAATTTGGCGTCACCACCGCAAATTATAATCCGCAAATGTGCACATTTGTCACTATACATCCGAATAATTCCGTCTATTTCGGCCGAAATGCCGTATATTATACCACTTAAAATAGACTCTTTGGTAGATTGCCCGGTGAGCTCAACGTCTTCTTCAGGTTCTATCAACGGTAGTTTGGCTGTAAAATTATGCAAGGCCTTGAATCTCATTTTCATACCTGGTGAAATACCACCACCGTGATATACAGAGTTAGCATCTATAAAATCATAGGTTATGCAGGTTCCCATGTCTATAACCAAAGCATTCTCATTAGGAAATAACTCTTGTACACCGGCTACACCGGCAATTCTGTCTAACCCCAGGGTTTGTGGCGTTTTATAGTTTATTTGAAAGGGGAGGGGTAAAGAGCTTGATAGATATATTAGGTCACGTTCTAAGACTTCTTTTATTTCCTGTTCACTTTTTGTGACACTACTAACTATTACATGCTCCAGATTATTTTCATCGTTTAACATTTTGAGATTTTGAGGTGAAATGTCAGAATATGTTCGAACAAGATTCTTTCCATCAAAAATTGCAGCTTTAATGGAAGTATTACCAAAATCAACTATGAGATTCACAGGAATATTTATTTGAATTTATACGGGACTTTAAAGCTAAGATAGTTAAAGATTCTGGACTAAATGAATTGAAAAAAAATATAGAAAAAGTGAAAGTAATTTGTAAGTTCAGGGTTCGTTAGGTCATATCATATCAATGCGATTTCCAAATTACAGACAGTTAGATACCATGGACTGCGGTCCTACTTGCCTTAGAATTGTAGCTAAGCATTATGGCAAAAATTACTCCTTACAGTCATTAAGGGAGAAAAGCCATCTAACGCGCGAGGGGGTTTCTTTACTTGGTATAAGTGATGCTGCTGAGTCAATAGGGTTTCGTACACTGGCAGCTAAAATACAATTTGATAAACTTCAAGAAGAGGCTCCCACTCCATTTATAGCTCATTGGAGACAGAGGCATTTTATTGTGGTATATGGATTCCGAAAGAATAAGGTTTTGGTTTCAGATCCGGCACATGGTTTAGTGAAACTTAGTAAGCAAGAATTCCTTGATGGGTGGCTTAGTGATTCCGAAAAGAATTCGGAAATTGGTGTGGTGCTTTTTTTGGAGCCTTCACCAAGTTTTTATGAGGCGGACGGAGAAAAGGTAAATCGCTCGGGATTTCAATTCTTATTTAAATA